>NZ_CDRNDK010000101.1:0-16816 GCF_977012225.1 Planomonospora algeriensis
CAGTTCAACCTGCAGATCCGTGCACTAGGCCGGACACACATCTGCGGAACGCAGGCTCGACCGTGAGCACCAGGCACTCCGGAACACCGTCGCCACACTCGATCAGCAGTTACGAGCCGCGCTGGCCACTCAGCAGCATCTCGCGGCCGAAACCGCCAGGCTCGAACCGGAACTGGCCATCCTCCGCGCCCGGCTGAGGGAGATCCCCACCGCCGCTCCCCTACGGGACGCCGTCGAGCGCCTTCAACAGCAGCTCAGCGCGTTGGAGCAGAAGCAGTCGAAGATCACCGAGGCGGTCCGTGCGAACTGCCGCGTCATGGGCACCACGGTCGCCAAGGCCGTGCAGTCCCGCAAACTGCTCGACTCGATCGACGCGGTGGTCATCGACGAGGCCGGCATGGTGAACACCCCTTCGGCCTGGTACGCCGCCGGACTCGCCGCACGACGGGTCATCGTCGCCGGAGACTTCCGGCAGCTGCCCGCCGTGACCAAGGCCTCCGGTGACAAGAAAGCCTCACCCGAGGACAGGCAGCACGCCCAACTCTGGATGGACCGCGACGTCTTCGCCACGGCCGGGCTGGTGGACCCTGCGGGTTCGGCCCGGCAGGACCGCCGGATGGTCTGCCTGGACACCCAGTACCGCATGCGTTCGTCGATCTGTGAGCTGGTCAACGTCGTCGCCTACCCTGACGCGCCCCTGCGCACCGGACGCGACGACCGCAGCAGCCTCCCGCACTCACCCCTGATCGACGGTCCGCTGATCCTCGTGGACACCGCTCCGCGCCATGTGCCCGGCCTGTCGGGCCGCCGGAACGGGCACAAGGCCAATGCGGTGCACGAGGCGGTCATCCATGAACTCGTCCGCGGCCTGCAGTACGACAAGGTCCTTCCCGCCCGCAAGTGGACGGATCTACCCCCTGGAGAGGGACCGTCCGACCGGCTGGCCGTGATCGCTCCGTACAAGGACCAGGTGAAGGCGCTCCGCAGCAGCCTGTCCTACCGTTTCGGCGAACAGTACGAGGGCCTGGTGGACACCGTCCACCGTTTCCAGGGCAGCCAGCGCCGCCTTGTGGTGATCGACACCGTGGCGGGCGCAGGCGACCGACTCGGTTACTTCTACGAGGGTGTGGGCCTGTCCTCCTCCACCTGCCGCCTGCTCAACGTCGCCCTCAGCCGGGCGCAGGACCATCTCATCGTCGTCGCCAACACCGAGTTCCTCCACACCAACCTCAGCCCCGGCAGTGAAGCCGCGCGGATGCTCAGCCACCTGGAACGCCATGCCCGGATGCTCTCGGTCGACGATCTCGTACCGGTCCGCTGCGCGGCCGACCTGGCGGGGCTGGACGAGGACGAGCTGGCCCGGCCCGCCTTCTTCCCCGCCGACGAGGTGCTCCGCGCCGTTGAATGGGACATCGAACGGGCTCAGCGCAGCATCGAGATCTACTGCCCCTTCCTGGATCCCGTCCCCGTCAGCAGATGGCTACGGCGCCTCACCCCCCGGATCAAGGAAAGGGTCCAGGTGACCGTCTACACCCGGGACCAGAGCGACGACACGCGCAAGCGTGATCTCGTCCGGGAACTGGAGGCGGCCGGCTGCCGTGTCACCGCACGCGAACGCATGCACGAGAAGGTAATGATCATTGACGACACCGTGCTGTGGCACGGGTCCCTCAATCTGCTTGCCAACACCGGTCCCACCGACCTGATGATGCGGATCACCGACCCGTCCTCCTGCCTGCGGGTCCGTCACATCGTCGACCGCGCGCGGATGGAACGCCCCGCACGCACCTGGAAGCAGACACCGCCCGAATCGGAGCCCGGGCCGAGTCCGGCCTCCGATGTCAAAGCGGGTGACGTGCTCGATGGACGGCTCTACCTACGCGTCTCCTACAAGGAAAAGGACGAATTCAAGCGCGTGGTGCGTGCTGCCGGAATACGCCCCGGCTGGTGCGAGGAGAAGAAGCTGTGGCATGTCGATGCCACCGTCTCCCGACACCTGATCCAGCGGTGGCTCCCGTCCAGCGGCTGACGGTCCATCGAGCGCCCGGCGGGTCACATGCAGACCATCCATCGGTCAGCTGAGCGATCAACTTCTGCAGGCCGCGCGCATGGTCTGAAGCTCCTTGCGGAGGTCCTCCCAGGGGAACGTGGCGGCTCCCGGCTGGCCCGAGTCGGGGGCGGGGAGCCGCTCCGGGTCGAGGACGACCTTCACACCCCACTCCCGCAGCAGAGCAACGCTGTTGCCGAAGGCCGGATGGCGGGCGAGGGCGACGTTGGGCCAGGGCACGGCCACGATCGGCAGCCCCAGCCCGAGCGCCTCGTTCAGCAGCCCGAGAGCGAGGGTGTCGCTGATGCCCTGGGCCCACTTGTTCATCGTGTTGAAGGTGGCCGGGACCACCGCCATCGCATCGGCCGGAGGCAGGACGTCCGGGTCCTCCGGGCGCTTGTAGTCGCTGCGCACCGGGTACCCGGTCAGCTCCGCGAGCCTGGCGGAGTCGATGAACTTCGTCCCCGAGGGGTCGCGACCACGCAGACGGTCCAGCCCTCCTGCTGGGCGTGCGTCACGAGATCGGATAGCTCCCCGGCCGGCCGTCCTCCGCACGCGATCACATACAGAACCGGCCTGCCGTTCGTCATGTCCCGCCGCGCTCCTCGCTGCACCGATCACCCGTTGTCGCCCTCCCGTGGCGCAACGCGTGGTTACCGTGGTTCCACGCGAACCCTACGTCCGAGGCCCGAGGTCGTGCCATGGTGACCCAGCACAACGATGACGGTGAGGCAGACCGGCGTATCGGCAGGCGTGTCCGCGCGCTCCGGCTGCGCCGCGGGCTGGGCCTGCGGGCCTGCGCCGAGTTGTGCGGGCGCACCGAGGAGTGGCTGCGCCAGGTCGAGCGCGGCGAGCAGCGGCTGGACAAGCTCTCTACCCTCGTCACTCTGGCCCGGGTGCTCGGTGTCCGCGACCTCGGCCTCATCGCCGAAGACCGGCTGGGCGGGATGACCTGCAGCCTGGCCGAGGGTGGCCGGGCCCGGCACGAGGCGGTGCCCGCCCTGCGGCAGGTGCTCTCGACCCCGGTCTTCCCCGCCCAGCCGACCGGTGACCTGTCCGTCGAGGTCGACCGGCTGCGGCGCCGGCTGGCCATGGCGTGGTCGGCCTGGCACCGGTCGGTGCGGCCGTACACGGCGCTGGGCGTCGTGGCTCCCGGGCTGCTGCGCGACGCCCTCGGCGTGCACCGCGCGGCGCAGCCGCCCGAGCGGCGGGCCACCTGGGCGGTCCTGGCCGAGGTGTTCCAGCTGGCCCAGCGGTTCCTGTACTGCGTGGGCGAGCCGGAGCCGGCGGCTCGGGCCGCCGACCGGGCGATGGTGGCCGCCGAGGAGACCGAGGATCCGGTCCTGCTCGCGGCTTCGGCCTGGACCTCCACCATGGCCGCCCTGGGCCGTGACCAGGCCGACGAGGCGTGCGAGATCGCCACCGCCGCGGCGGAGCATCTGCGGCCCGCGTGCGATACCTCCGAGGCGGCGCTGTCGGTGTGGGGGTCTCTGCAGCTGTTCACGGCGATCGCGTACGCGAAGAACCGGCAGGCCGCCGACGCCTGGCGGCACTGGGACCTGGCCTGCCGCGCGGCGACCGCCCTGGGTCCCGCGCACCACAACCCGCTGACGATGTTCGGCGCGGTGAACGTGGCCGTCTACGCCGTGGCCATCGAGGTGGAGACCGGACGGTCGGCCGTGGCGGTCGACCGCGCCAAAGCCGTCGACGTCTCCACCATCCCCTCCTCCAACCGCCGGGCGCAGCACCTCATCGACCTGGCCCGCGGCCACGTCCACCGCCGCGACCCGGAGCAGGCGCTGGCGTGCCTGCGCCTGTCCGAGCGGCACTCCACCGAGACGATCGTCTTCAGCCCGGTCGCCCGGCAGACCATCACCGAACTGATCGAAAAGCAGCGCCGCCCCTCTCCGTCGCTGCTCGACCTCGCGGTCCGGGCTCGCGTCATCGCGTGACCGACCCCCAAGTGCCACTTGGGTTCGCCGCTGCGCCCCGGCCGTACGGTCGGCGGCATGAACCGAGAGCTCGTTGACACCCAAGCCGCCCACGAGGCGTTGCAGAGCCTGGCGGCGGAGCTGGAGAAGCGGCGCTTCAGCGTGCGGCTCCGCGCGGTCGAGGGCCGCCCGCTGAGCCTCACCGTCACCAACACCGCCGCGCCCGTCCTCACCGAGAGCATCCTGACCGCTCCGGACGACAGCGGCGCGCTCTGGTACTGGTTCCCCTGGCGCGCGCCGATCAGCCGCGTCGACGACGTCACGGCCGCCGCCGACCTCATCGAGCGGGTCCTCGCCGAGGTCGGCCGACCGGTCCCCTGACCGGCGCGGCGGCGTGGCCCGTGCCGCGTGCAGGCGGGTGCGGGCCATCCCACAACGCCGCCGTGCCTTCCTGTTCCGGAACCCGAGACCTCGTACAGCGCCGCTCGTGGAGGGGCGGCGCCGTACGACGCGGCGGCATGGCCGGGCGCGTCACCGCCCGGGCCATGCCGCCGCAGCCATTCAAGGAGGCGGGCATGGGCTTTCCTCTGGAGTTCCACGGCGTCCATGCCGCCCCGCTCGCCGCCGCGCACGAGCGGATCCGCTGGGCCGTTCCGGTCCCCCGCACCGATCGGATCCGGGTGCGCAGCCACACCTGCGTCTGCCAGGAGGTCCAGTTCGAGCTGTGCGAGGCCGGCGGGCTGGCGTTCATCAGACGCCTCCGCGTTCTCCAGGGCCGCGTCGTCGTCCACGAGACGGAATGGACGGTGACCGCGCAGGCCGTACGACTCTGGGAACTCCTACGCGGTCAGGCTCGATAACCAGCACGTCAACAGCGCCGTGGTCGTGTTCACCCTCGTCACCGTCCCCGCCGGCATCGCCCTCGCGCTCCTGCAGGTCCTGGAGACCAACGAACCCTGGCTCTTCGCCATCGTGGGTGGAGTCTGCGCGGTGAACGAACCCTGGCTCTTCGCCATCGTGGGTGGAGTCTGCGCGGTGCTCGTCGCGCTCCTCCTACGCACCCGCTCGGCGCGAGTGGCCTTCAAGGCCCTGCGTCGCCGCTTCACGCCCTGACAACAGCGCCACCGTCCTGTGCGCTCTGTCAGCTGAGTTCAGGTTGAGCGCTGCTCGGGTTGGGACTGGCGCAGTTGTGCGAGGTCCAGCTCGATCCGGCGCCCGTGGACGGTGACCACGATGCTGGCACCCTCGGCACCGGTGGCCACCAGGTAATCGAACAGCGTGGACAGCAGCATGTCGTTACGGTTCTCCAGACGGGAGACGACGCCTTGGCCGACCCCGAGCTTCCTGGCCACCTCCACCTGGGTCATCTGCCCGGCCTTGCGGATCATCGCGAGGTTCATCGCGTAGACGCGATCCATCTCCTCGGCCGCCTCGTGTGCCTTGGCGACCTCGGCCGCGATGTCCGGGTCGGCCAGGAGTCGGTCCAGGTGGTCGTTGCCGCGGACGAAGGTCCGCTCCGGCTCGGTCATGGCTTCTCCTCGTACGATGTCTCCCGTTTCCACTGATCGATGAGGGCGTCCGCCCGGGTGGCGACGCTGTTGTAGAAAACGTCCCCGATCCGGGCCTTGTCCCCGGCGAACAGTGCGACGACGACCGTCCCGCTGTCGGGCGGAAACCAGCAGATCAACCGGATCGCCACTTCCGGATGGTAGGCGTGCGAGACCCGCCACAGCGGATAGCGCCGCGACTGGCGCACCCACCGGAGAGTGGCCGTCTCCTCGTCTCTGCTTGGCGGCTCAGTCAGCTTCCGCAGCTGATCCAATGCCCGGGCGGTGAGTGCCAGCTTCAGCCGGGATCGCTGATCACCGGCCCTCGCTTCCGCCTCAAGCCGGTCGAGCCAGGCCCCGAAGTCAGCCGGCCAGTCGATGTCCACAGCCAACAGTATGACATCGAAGGCATATGACTTCCAAGCCATATCGGAAGATGAACCCTCCAGCGTCCCTTCCGATCGGATCACCGACTTGACCAGCGCGCCCGCTCGGGGAGATCTGGAGGAAAGACACGTTTTCAAGATCGTGCCAATCAGCTCCCTCCTCGGACACGGTGATGCAGTCCGTCTGGACGCCAGACTTGAGAGACGGCAGAGAGTCGGTTCATGATCTCGACCGATGCGGATCCGGATCCCCCGCGGCAAACGGCCGTGCTGGAAGATCGGGTCGAGAGCCTTCCGACGATGCGCACAACTCCACGGCGGCGGCGTCCGGACGGGTCCGGAGTGGAGACGGACCGGCCTGCCGATGTCTCCATCCGTCTTGTGGTCGCCGCTGTGATCGATGAGGCTGCTTCGATCGCCTCCCTCGGCGTACCACCTCCCTGCTGGTCAAGACCCTTTCGGGTGATGCACTGATGGGGCCGACTCGCCCGTAGGGCGCCCCGGACATATGTGTGAGCCGTACAGGTCCGGGTTATATGTCATCCCGGCGTAGGGCCGATTCCCATCACGGTGGGACCTCCGCCAGCTCGGCCAGCCGCCGTCGTGGTCCCTGCGATCCGCAGGGTAGCCAGACGCATCCGGCGGGACCGTCGCCGATGCGGGTGTGGACGGCCGTGGCGACCGGCACCTCTGGGACTCCGATGAGCTCGCGGAGGTTGGCCTCGCGCCGGGCGCTCGGCAGCCAGAGCAGGACGGGCGTGGTGATGCCGGTGGCCTCGGCCAGGTCGGCGTAGTCGTTGAGCTTCCGGGCGACCTTGGCCAGCGGCTCACTGCCGGTGTCGTGTTCGAGGAAGAAGTCGACCTGGTCACCGTTCTCGATCCAGCGGCCGTAGGCGTCCGGGCGGGCCAGGTCGCCCCAGAGAGCGGCGCAGCGGCGCTCGCTCCACCACTCGGCGACCCGCGCCGTCCCTTCGCTCCGCCGAGCGTGCCGGTGCAGGCCGGCGAAGAAGTCGTTCACGCCGATCAGGTGGCCGAGGCGGGAGGAGAGGCAGACGCTCATCGCGGCGTCCCGGCGGTAGCCGAGCCGGGTGACGCCGGTCCCCCGCTGGGCGGCCAGGACGGCGGCTCCGGCGGGGCCGAGGACCCAGTGGCAGGGCGACGAACCGGTGGGAGCCCACGGGCGGAAGCGCTCCAGCGCCGCCAGGCGGTGGAGTACGGCCAGGCGCCGCCGGGCGATCTGCGGCCGGGTGAAGAAGATGTGCTCGATCTGGTGGGTGGTGAGCACGCGGTGCTCGAACACCGTGGCCAGCAGATCATGGTCGCGTTCAGTGAGCCGGGCCGCGAGTTCGCCCAGAAGGGCCGGGTCGACGCGCGGGCCGGTCGGCTGGCGGAGGCTGCGCGGGTTTCTCGCCATGCTCTGCGTTCCCTTCGGTGGTGCGGATCTGCGGACGGTTCCGTGATCGGGAAACCAGGTGGGCGCGCCGATGAAGGACCCGCGCCGGTGGCCGGTAGTACGACGGGCCGCTGACGGCCGATGTCGGCCCCGTTGCCGGGGAGGCCGGCATCCCGGCGGGGGTCGCGTGGTCCGCCTGTCAGCGGGCCGACAGGGCGTGCACCGGCCCGGTCACGGCCGCCGCCCCGAGATCCGGTGGGGCGGCCGATGCCGACACGGCTCTGACGACGGCCAGGCAGGCAGGCAGGTAGAAGCAGATTGTGATCTCCTCCCGGAGACGGCAGGGAACGGGCGGGTTGTCAGGGCGGCGCGGACTCGGAGACCCCGGGAGCCGTCGGGCTCTCCTCCTTCGCGTGAGACTGCGGACTGGCCGGGTGGGGACCGGTGGCGGGTGGCTCCCACGGCTCCGAGTCGTGCGCGCTCCCCTGTCACCTGGTAAAAGACTGTGGATCCGGGCCGCGTTCAGACGTCGATCTTGGAGATTTGACCGGAAGATTGTCAGTCCGAAGAGCGGCGATCACCCGCTCGCCACTCTCCGGGTGCCGTGTCCCAGCTGTGTACGGAAAATGTCCGAGAACGCCGTCACCTGCGCCTATGCGGCCCCGCAGTCTCGCCCTGGAGCGCGCCGTCCGCGCTGATCCGCATTCCCCGCCGTTGCCGATGTCCCATCAGGCACCGTCCCCCAGGTATTTCTCCGGTGGGGACCAGGGCTCGGAGTTCGGGCCACATCGGCATGACGACATCCCAGCATCCGGAGCACGACGCCAGAGCCGCTCTCCGGCACCACACGCGGCACCGCACCGCCGCTGCCAGGCGAGACGAGAACCTTGACGCTCCCGTCCGAGCCAGGGGTGCATCCGTCCGGCACCGGACGGATGACCGGCCGGAACCGCTCCGGTTCCGCGCCCCGGCCGCCGTCCGGCGCCTGTCCAACAGGCGAGGGTCGGACGGCGGTGTGCCGAGCACGGCCGGGGACCGGCGATGAACGCGCCCATGTCCCGGGCAGAGCTGCTGGCGCTGCCTCCCGTGATCGACATCGTGACGGCGGGCAGGGCGCTCGGCTTCGGCCGTACCAAGTCCTACGAGCTGGCCCGCACGGGCGAGTTCCCCTGCCGGGTGATCCGCGCGGGCCGGTCCTATCTGGTCCCGACCGCGGTCCTGCTCGCGGTGCTCGGTCTGGAGCCGCTCCGTCCGCACCTCGCCGACGTCTCCGACGACTCACGAGGTGCACATCGGTGAAGGGCTCCACCTTCAAGCGTTGCGGCTGCCGCAACCCGGCGACCGGTCGGCAGTACGGCCCCGGCTGCCCCAAGCTGCGCAGAAGAGACCACGGGTCCTGGTGGGCCCGCTACGATCTGCCGCGCGGGGCGGACGGCAGGCGCAGGCAGGAGAAGATCGGCCCCTACGCCACCAGGGCCGAGGCGGAGGCGGCGCTGGCCGAGGCGTCGACGGGGCCAACAAGGGCACCAACCACGGGGTGAACCGGCAGACCTTCGGCGACTACCTCGACCAGTGGATCGCCAGCAAGGTCGGCCTGAGCGAGAACACCCGCAAGGGCTACCTGACGCACATCCGGCTCTACTACCGGCCCGGCCTCGGGCACGTCCGCATGTCCGACCTGCGCGACCACCACTTCGAGGAGCTGTACGCGGCCATGCGGCAGATTGGCCGCCTGGCCGACGGGGTGCGGCCGTCGCCGATGCTGCGCCGCCTGCTGGAGGCCCGCACCGACACCCAGCAGGCCCGGCGTCCGCTCAGCGCCTCACGGATCAAGCGCATCCACGCGACCGCGACCAGCGCGCTGAACAGCGCGGTCCGCCGCAAGCGGATCCCCTTCAACCCGGCCGAGCACATCGAGCTGGTGCCGCCCCGCAGGCGGCGTCCGCTGGTCTGGACGGCCGAACGGATCGAGCGCTGGCAGCAGACCGGCCGCCGCCCGGCGCCGGTCATGGTGTGGACGCCGCAGCAGACGGGCGCGTTCCTGGACTTCGTCGCCGACGACGCCCTCTACGCGCTCTGGCACCTGCTCGCCTACCGGCCGCTGCGGCGCGGCGAGGTCGCCGGGCTGCCCTGGAGCGACGTGGACCTGGCGGCCGGGACGCTCCTGGTCCGGGAGACCAACCCCGGTCACGTCACCGGCGACGAGGACGGCTGGGACGACCCCAAGAGCGACGCGGGCGAGCGCACCGTCACCTTGGACGACCAGACCGTCCAGGTCCTGCGCGTCTACAAGAAGCGGCAGAGCGAGCTGCGGCTCGCCCTCGGTGCCGGCTGGAAGGACTCCGGCCGGGTCTTCACCAAGGAGACCGGTGAGCCGCTCAGCCCGGACGGCATCTCCCAGCGGTTCGACCGCTTCCTCACCCGGCACGCCACCATCCGCCGCAGGCACGGGGAAGACGGCTGGAGCGTCGAGCGGCTCGCCCGCGCGCACGCCGTGCCCGAGCGTGCCGTTCTGACGGCCCTCGCGGCTCCGCTGCCGCCGATCAGGTTGCACGACCTGCGGCACGGCGCGGCCTCGCTCATGCTCGCGGCGGGTGTGGACATCAACGTCGTCAAGGAGGAGTGCGGTCACGCCACGGCCGCCTTCACCCGCGACTTCTACCAGCACGTCTTCCCGGAGGTGGCCAAGGCCGCCGCCGAGGCGGTGGCGGCGATCGTGCCCCGGTCCGCGCTCGGGAAATGATCACCACGGGACCCCGCGGAGCGGCGTGTGCCCACCGTGTGCCCACCAGGCGGCAAAACGGACACGGAAACGATCGAGGGAACCGCATCGCCGCAGGTCGTGAGGGGTAGGGCGGGCGGGACTCGAACCCGCGACCCAGGGATTATGAGTCCCCTGCTCTAACCGGCTGAGCTACCGCCCCTCGCGCAAGCCGTACCGACGCATTCAACCAAAGGTGCGCCCCGTTCGCACATCCACCGGGCGGACGGGTCCAAGATGTGACCTTGATCCGGCGGAAGCACCGGCGAGGGTCGCTAGGGTACGGTGAGGCCGTGTTGAGGAGTGTTGGAACATGATGGTTGTTGAGGCTTTCCGGGAGTCCTTCGGCGCCGAGCCGGACGGGGTCTGGCACGCGCCGGGGCGGGTCAACCTGATCGGCGAGCACACCGACTACAACGACGGGTTCGTGCTGCCGTTCGCCGTGCCGTGGGGGGTCACCGCGGCGGTCTCGCCCCGCCGGGACGGCCTCGTCCGGATCCGCTCCCTCCAGGCGGCCGGGCCCGCGGTCACCGTCGAGGACCTGCAGCGGGCCGAGGGCTGGACCCGGTACGCCGTCGGAGTGGTCTGGGCGCTGCGGCAGGCCGGGCATCCGGTGCGGGGGGCGGACATCCTGATCGACGGGGACGTGCCCCGGGGCGCGGGACTGTCGTCGAGCGCCGCCCTGGAGGTGGTGGTCGGCCTCGCACTCGACGAGCTGTACGGCCTCGGCCTGTCCAAGATGGAGATCGCGAAACTGGCCCAGCGGGCCGAGAACGACTTCGTCGGCATGCCCTGCGGGATCATGGACCAGGCGGCGTCGGCCCTCGGTGAGGAGGGCAAGGCCCTCTTCCTGGACTGCCGGACCCTAGGGACCCGGACCATCCCGTTCGACCTCGCCGCGCACGGCCTCCAGCTTCTGATCATCAACACCGGGGTCCACCACGAGCTCGCCGACGGCCAGTACGCCCGGCGGCGCCGGGACTGCGAGAGCGCCGCCGCACGGCTGGGCGTGGACGCGCTGCGCGACGTCACCGACCTGCCCGGCGCGCTGGCGAAGCTGACCGGGGACGAGCGCAGGCGCGTCCAGCACGTGGTGACCGAGAACCACCGGGTGGAGGCGGTCATCGGGCTGCTGCGCGCCGGGGCGGTCCGGGAGATCGGGGCGCTGCTCAACGCCTCGCACCTGTCCCTGCGCGACCAGTTCGAGGTGTCCTGTCCCGAACTGGACGTGGCCGTGGAGGCGGCGGTCCGCGGCGGGGCCAGGGGGGCGCGGATGACCGGCGGCGGGTTCGGCGGGTCGGCGATCGCGCTGGTCGCCGACGACCGGGCGGAGGCCGTACGGGACTCGGTGCTGCTGGCTTACGCCGAGCGCGGCTGGGCCCCGCCGGAGGTCTACCCCGCGACCCCGGCCGCCCGGCGCCCGCCGCCTGATCTGAGCGGGAACCCGGCGGCCGATCTCGCCCGACCGGGAACCCACCGGCGCCCGCCCTGCCGGAGGCCCTCCGCCGGCCCGATCCGACTGACCGGGAACCCGCCGGCCGCATGCCCGGGACCACCGGGAACCGCCCCGGCTCCTACGGTCCGGAGGTCCCGGAGGTCCCGGCGATCCCGGAGTTCCGCGCCGCCTCGCGCAGGAGCGCCAGCGTGTGGTCCAGCTCGCCCTGGAGCGTACGGCAGGCCGCCTCGGCGTCTCCCCGTTCGACGGCCCCGACCAGGGCGGCATGGGTGTCGTCGCCGGGGTTGCCGTCCCCGTGCCGGAGGCCGAGGAGGTCCACCAGGTCGATCAGCCCCCGCCGGAGCGCGGGGACGAACTCGGCGAACAGGTCGGTGAGCACGGGGTTGTGCGCGGCCGCCACGACCGCGGCGTGCAGGGCGATGTCGGCGTCCACGAAGGCGGCGTCGTCGCCCGCGGCGGCGGCGCGCCGGGCGGCAAGGGCCTCGCGGATGGCCGCGATGTCGGCGTCGGTCCTCCGCTCGGCGGCCAGCCGGGCGGCCTGCACCTCGACGAGCGTGCGCACCTCGTAGACGTGGACGACGGCGGCGCGGCGGAGCCGGGCGGGCCAGTCCTCGGCGGGCTCGGTGGCGACGACGAAGACCCCGGAGCCCTGCCGCGCCCGCACCAGCCCGGCTCCGGCCAGGGCGCGGACGGCCTCGCGCACGGTGGAGCGGCCCACCCCGAGCTCCTTCGCCAGAGTGGTCTCACCGGGCAGCCGGGTGCCGACCGGCCACTCCCCCGAGGTGATCTGGTCGCGCAGGCGGCGGACGGCCTGGTCGACCAGGGAACTGGGGCGGAGGGCACCGAGGGACATTTCTACCTCTCAGGTTGTCTGATGAGCTGAGGTGTGCTTAGCATATCGGCATGTCGCTGCGCTGTCTCCTTCTCGGCCGCCGCGGCGGGGTCTGATCCGACCGGCGCCCCGCCGCGGGGTGCCGTGCCGCCGGTCGGCTCCCGAAGGACCGAGGACCGAGCGAGAACCGAGCGACCGGAGGACGGCCGAGATGAACCCGCGACTGAACCCGCAGCGCCCCAGCGGCATGCCGTACCAGAAGTATCTGCCCGCCCACGAGCGGGTCGAGATCCCCCTGACCGACCGCACCTGGCCCGCCCGCAGGATCACGCAGGCCCCGCTCTGGGTCTCCGAGGACCTGCGCGACGGCAACCAGGCGCTGGCCGAGCCGATGGACACCCCTCGCAAGCGCCGCATGTTCGACCTGCTGGTCGGGATGGGGTTCAAGGAGATCGTGGTCGGCTTCCCCGCGGCCAGCCGGACCGACTTCGGCTTCGTCCGGCACCTGGTGCGCACCGGAGCCGTGCCCGAGGACGTGACGGTCTCGGTCCTCACGGCCGCCCGCGCGGACCTGATCGAGCAGACGTTCGCCGCCGTCGAAGGACTGCCCCGGGCCATCGTCCACCTCTACACCCCGACCGCCCCAGTCTGGCGCGAGGTGGTGCTCGGCCGTGAGCGGGCCGAGGTGCACGCCATGATCAGGGACGCCGCGGCGCGCATGGCCCGGCTGGCGGGCGAGGGCGTCCGGTTCGAGTTCTCACCGGAGGTGTTCAACCTGACCGAACCGGACTTCGTGCTGGAGGTCTGCAACGGCCTCACCGAGCTCTGGGACGCCTCCCCCGACCGGCCGGTCGTCCACAACCTGCCGGCCACCGTGGAGATCGCCTCCCCGAACGTCTACGCCGACCAGATCGAGTACATGCACCGCCACCTGGAGCGCCGCGAGTCGGTCGTGCTCTCGGTCCACCCGCACAACGACCGGGGCACCGGGGCGGCCTGCGCCGAGCTGGCCATGCTCGCGGGCGCGCAGCGGGTGGAGGGCTGCCTGTTCGGCAACGGCGAGCGCACCGGCAACGTCGACCTGGTCACCCTCGCCCTCAACCTGTACTCCCAGGGCGTGGACCCGATGCTGGACTTCTCCGACATCGACCGCGTCCGCCGCACCGTGGAGGAGTGCATCCGGATCCCGGTCCACCCCCGCCACCCCTACGGCGGCGACCTCGTCTACACCGCCTTCTCCGGCACCCATCAGGACGCCATCGGCAAGGGCCTGGCCCGCGCCGGCCGGGACGCCCACTGGTCCGTGCCGTACCTGCCGATCGACCCCTCCGACGTGGGGCGCAGCTACGAGGCGGTGATCCGGGTCAACAGCCAGTCGGGCCGGGGCGGCGTCGCCTACCTGCTCCGCGAGCACTACGGGCTGGAGCTGCCGGAGGAGCGGCGGGCCGACTTCGCCCGCGTCGTCCAGGCCGCGGCCGACGACGGCGGCCGGGAGCTGACGCCGGAGGACCTGTGGAAGCTCTACGCCACCACCTACCGGGACTGACCCGCGGGACGGCGGCGGGCGGCATCCGGGACGGGTCGCGCCTCTCCGGGCGAGGCGCGATCCGCCGGATCTTGGAGCGGCCGGAGGGCTAGGGTCGAGCCATGCCCTTCGAAACCGTGAATGTCACGTATCGGAAATATGACGGTTCTCTGCACTGGCACCACACCGCCCTGCTCCTCGGGGAGGACGAGCACGGGGTCTGGACCGGCTGCGTCGCCGGCACCCTCGGCCGCAAGGGCTCCGAGCCCCCGATCGCGTGGGAGCACCCGTTCGTGCTCCTCTTCCCCCGCGACGCCTGGTGGACCGCCCTGTTCAACGCCGAACCGAACAGGACCGAGCTCTACTGCGACATCACCACGGTGCCCGAGTGGCGCGACGGCGAGGTCACCATGGTCGACCTGGACCTCGACGTGATCCGCAAGCGCGACGGCCGGATCTTCCTCGACGACGAGGACGAGTTCGCCGATCACCAGGTCCGCTACGCCTATCCCCCGGAGGTCATCGCCGCGCCCGCGCCGCGGCCGACCACCTGATGGAGGCCGTCACCGCCTTCACCGCCCCCTTCGCGGCCCCGCCCCACTGGCTGTCCCACGTCGTCTGATCCCCGCCCCCGCGCCTGATCGCCGCCCTCCGCCCTCCGCCCGGTCACCGTCCCCCGCCGCCCGGACCCTCCGTACCGTGGGAGGTCCGCCCGCGGGCGGGGACTCGGAACACGGGCAGGCCGGCCGGGCGGCCCGGAACGCGGACGCGTCCACCGGGTCAGCGTGCGGCCGGCCAGTCGGGCATGAGCGGCGGGCCGTCCGCCTCGATCCCGGCCACCACTTTCCTGAGCAGGACCGCCAGCGCCTCCTGCTCGCCGTCGTCGAGCGCGGCCAGCATCCGGTCCTCCGTCTCGCCCCTCCGGCCCATCACCGCCTCCCATCGCTCCCGCCCGAGACCGGTGAGGGTGACGAGCAGGCGGCGCCGGTCGCCCGGATCGTGCTCCCGGGCGATGTACCCCGCCTGCTCCAGCCGGTCGAGGCGGCTGGTCATCGTGGCGGGGTGGGTGTCCAGCCACTCGGCCAGCGCCGTCGGCGCCACCCGGTACGGCGCGCCCGCCGCGACCAGCCGGTGGAGCACCTCGAACTCCCAGTACTTGAGCCCCGTCCCGAGCAGACCCGACTCCTTGTCCCGCTTCATCCGCCGCACGAGCATCTGCAGGCGCGTGATGATCCCCTCGGTCCGGGGGTCGAGGCCGGGCAGCTCCCGCGACCAGTGCGCGATGTGCCGATCGATGGAGTCCGGTTCCGCCATGCGCCCCAGCCTAGCGACCGCGCCAGTTAATACGACTAGATATATTCTGATTTCGTAGTAATGTTCTCGCCGTGACCCCCCTCCGCGATCCCCGCTTCCGCCTGCTCTGGACCGGCCAGGCCCTGTCCCACCTCGGCGACGCGGTCACCCCCGTGGCCCTCGCCCTGGCGATCGTCACCGCGACCGGTTCCGCCACCGATCTCGGGCTGGTGCTGGCCGCCCAGTCCGTCGCCGCGGTGGCGCTGATGCTGCCCGGCGGCGTCTGGGCCGACCGCCTCCCCCGCCAGCGGGTGATGCTGGCCGCCGACCTCGTCCGCGCGCTCGCCCACGCCCTCATGGGCGCCGAGCTGGTCGCCGGCACCGTCGACGTCGCCCACCTCGCGATGCTGGCCGCCGTCTCCGGCGCGGCCTCGGCCTTCTTCCTGCCCGCCACCACCGGCCTGGTGCCCGCGACCGTCGACCCCGAGCACCTGCCCCGCGCCAACGCGCTGATGTCGATCGCCGCCCGCGGTTCCATGCTGCTCGGCCCGGGGATCGCGACCGCGCTGGCGCTGACCGCGGGACCGGGCTGGGCGCTCCTCCTCGACGCCGCGACGTTCGCGGTCAGCGCGGTCCTGCTGGCCCGCCTCCGGCCGGCGCCGATCCCGCCCGCACCGCGGGAGCGGTTCGGCAGGCAGCTCGCCGACGGCTGGGCGGCATTGCGCCGCCACCGCTGGTACTGGACGAACCTGGCCGGCCACGCCCTGTGGAACCTCGGCCGCTGCGCACTGATCACCATCGGCCCGGCGGTCGCCGTCGCCCACCTGGGCGGCGAGCTCGCCTGGGGCGTGATCGCGCAGGGCGGCACCGCCGGTGCGCTCTGCGGCGCGCTGCTGGCGCTCCGGTTCAAGCCGCGCAGGCCCCTGGTGGCCGCCAACCTCGCCCTCGCGCTCGGTGCGCCGCCGTTCGTGCTGCTCGCCGCCGGAGCGCCCGCGCCGGTCGTCGCGGCGGCCTACGGACTGATGGTCGGCGGGCTGGCGCTCATGGCGCCCCTGTGGGAGACGGCCGTGCAGGAGCACATCCCGGCCGAGGCCCTCTCCCGGGTGTCCGCCTACGACTGGCTGCTCTCCCTGGGGCTGACCCCGCTCGGCATGGCCCTGGCGGGACCGCTGGCCGCCGCGGTGGGCACGGCCCCCACCCTGTACGGCGCCGCGGCCCTGATCGCGGTCTCCTGCCTGGGCGTGCTGCTCCTGCCCGACGTCCGGGACCTCGGCCGCACGACACAGAACGGGCACACGACACAGGACACCCGGACGACGCAGGGCGTGACGACGCAGGTCCCCGCGGCGGAAGGCCCCGCGGCGGCGTAGAAGCCCGCGGCGGTGCGGCGGCCCGGCCCGGTCCGATGGAGGCGCTCTCCATCGGACCGGGCCGATGGAGAGCGCTCACTCCGCGAACTTGATATCAACCTTAGTTGAGGTTTTAGGGTCGACTCATGGCTCCAGGAGAGCCCACGGCTTCTACAGACGAGGGACTGTCATGAGGGAACACGGCGCGATCCCGCGTCACGAATCCGGTTCCGGGCCCATCGGCCCCGCGGCCGTCCCGGCGACCGCACCCGCCCCCGCGGCCGTCCCGGCGACCG
>NZ_CDRNDK010000102.1:0-16794 GCF_977012225.1 Planomonospora algeriensis
GGGGGTCGAGGGAGGCGCCGAGGGCGGGGGAGTCCACCACCGCCGCGCTCCGCTCCAGCCCGGCCAGCGCCCGGGAGACCGAGGCCCCGGCGGTGGAGCCGAACTCGGCCAGGTCCGCCAGGCCCTCGTCGAGGCCGACCGCGTCCTCGCCCAGCCCGACGGTGAGCGCGATGGTCTCGCAGACCGCGTCCAGGTCGTCCAGCTCCAGCACGTTCTGCCCGAGCAGTTCGCGCCAGGCGGCCAGCACGTGGCCGTTGCGGGAGTTGCTCGCCCCGGCGGGGAGGATGAAGTAGACGTCGTACATCCGGGTCAGCTCGGCGACGAGGTCCTCGGTGGGGATGTCCCGCCGCAGCCGGTCGCCGATCACCGCGGCGACCTCGCGCCGCTTGACCGCCGGGTACGGCAGCTCGTCGCCGATGATGAACAGGTAGCCGCGGCGGCCCCGCTTCTCGTAGCAGTCGATCGAGGTGTGCCGGGCCATGAAGTACATCGCGAGCTCGTAGGACTCGGTCATCTGGCCGCCGCCCCCGCCCTCCAGCAGGATCTTGCCGAGGTGCTCGTCCATCCGGTTGTCGGACTCGAACTGGGCGATCTGCAGCGGGGCCCGGTCGCAGGTGGCGTCGCCGATCGCGCCGAACAGGATCTGCGGGTCGGTGGCGTAGCCCTTGCGCAGCAGCAGGCCGAGCAGGTCGGGCAGCCTGGTCTGCAGGGTGCGCGGCACCCCGCCCATCGAGCCGGTCACGTCGAAGAGCACGGCCACGGCCAGGGAGGCGGGGTGCTCGGCGGAGTCGCGGCTCTCCCGGGCCGCCACGCCGTGCGGGTCCAGGTCGCCGTGCACGGTGCGCGCGCCGGAGTCGCTGTAGGCGAAGGCGCTGGCGCCCTTGGCCGCCCGGAGGCGGGAGGCGGCGGAGTAGACGTCGGTGGACCAGATTCCGCTTCCCATGAGGGGATCCTCTTCCTTGAAGGGGTCGCTGCAGGTGGAGTCGCTGGGGGTCGCTACAGGTGGAGGGGCCGGTACTTGCGCGGCCCGTACAGGTCGTCGAGGAGTTCGTCGAGTTCGGCGAGGAGCCGCCAGGCGTCGCGCGGCGGGGCGAGCAGGCTGCCCCGGAGGAAGGCGCGCATCGGCCCGGGGACGCGCCCGGCCGGGTCGCCGGGGCCGGAGAGGGCGAGGGAGCCGGGGCGGGTGAGCCGGTCGGGGCGCACACCCATCAGGGCGGCGACGCAGCGGGTGGCCAGGCGGATGTCCAAGGCCTCGGTCGCCGGCCCCCGGGCGAGGACGTCCGGCGGGTAGTCCGCGCGGCGCCGGGTGACCAGGGCGGTCAGCGGGGCGCCGACCGGCACCGACTGGCTCCAGTCGACGAGGACCAGGCCGTGCTCGACGGGGTGGACCAGGACGTGCTGCCCGAAGACCGCCCCGTGCACGATCCCGGCCCGGTGCGCGGTGCCGACCGCGACCAGCAGCCGCCGCCAGATCCAGGCCGCGTCCCGGGGGTCCAGCACCGGCCGCCGCCGCTCGACCTCCTCCAGGGTCAGGAACCCGTCCGGCACCCGGCTGATCACGTTGACGTGCCGCTCCACCCCGTCCGCGCGGTGCCGGAAGGAGTCCACCAGGCGCGGCACGTACGGCAGGAGCAGCGGGTCGGCCTCGCGTTCGAGTGTCCGGAGCGATTCGGCCTCGCGCCGCATGAGGTCGTTGTCGGCCGGGCCGAGGGGGAGCTTGAGCAGCATGTCGTGCGCGCAGGCGCGGAGCACGGCGGTGGCGCCCCGGTGGAGCGTCCCGCCGACCCGGTAGGTCCCGCCCGCGGTGGTGATCACCGTCTCCGGTTCGGCGCGGTCGCCGGGGGGGCGCCCCGCGCCGCGCGGCCCAGAGCGTGGCCAGCCGGGCGAAGGCCTCCGGGGCGCCGGACGCGGTGGTCAGGTCGGGGTGGAGGCACCGGGCGAGCCGCCGGTAGGTCCGGTGCGGCGCGTCCCCGCCGAACAGGTCCTGCGGTGTCCTGGCGGCGTTGACCAGGGCGATCGCCTCGGCGGTGGTGGTCACCGCACCTCCTCCTCCCGCTCGGGCCGGAGCAGGGCCGGGTGGAGGAGCCGGGCGTCGCCCGCGCGGTAGAGCCTGGCCCGGGGGCCGCCCCGGGGGCCGCCGCTCTCGGTGGTCTCCCCGGTGCTCTCCACGAACCCGGGGACCGACAGGACCTTGCGGTGGAAGTTGCCGGCGTGCAGCGGCGCCCCCCAGACGGCCTCGTAGACCCCGCGCAGCTCGGAGATGGTGAACGTCTCGCCGACGAAGGCGGTGGCCAGCGGGGTGTACTCCAGCTTGGCCCGCGCCCGGTCGAGGGCGTGGTCGAGGATGCGCGCGTGGTCGAAGGCCAGTTCGGGCAGGTGGTCGACGCCGTACCAGGCGGCGTCGGCGGCGTCCGACCCCGCCTGGGGGTCGGGCAGGTCGGGCGCGAAGGCCAGGTAGGAGACCGAGACGATCCGCATCCGGGGGTCGCGGTCCGGCGCCCCGTAACTGGCGAGCTGCTCGATGTGCACGCGGTCGGCCATCCCGGTCTCCTCGGCCAGCTCCCTGGCGGCGGCCTGGTCCAGGTCCTCGCCCGGCCGGATGAAGCCGCCGGGCAGCGCCCAGCGTCCCGCGAACGGCGGCTCGCCCCGCTCGACCAGGAGCACGTGCAGCACCCCGCCGAGGATGGTGAGCGCCACCACGTCGACGGTCACGGCGACCGGCGGGAACTCCCGCGGGTCGTAGGCCGCCAGGTACTCGCTTTCACCGCTCATCACACGTCCTTCTCATTCTGAGATGGTCTCAGTATGAGAAGAACGATGGGCCGTGTCAATCCCTCCTCCCGTACGGCGAGGCCCGGCGGCCGACGGGCCCCGGGGCGGGTCCGGAGGGCGGATCGAGAGGGCGGGCCCGTACGCCGCCCGGGAACGGAGAAGGGGCGGTCCCGTGTCACGGGACCGCCCCTCATCGCTGACCTGCCGCGGGAGCAGGGGATTCTCGTCCTCCGGGAGCGGCCGTCTCAGGGCCGTCCCGCGGAGTGACCGCTCAGAACGCGTCCTCCGGGAGCTCCATCAGGTCCTGGCCGGTGGCGGCGAGGATGCGGCGCTCGGCGGAGATCCGGGGCAGCACGGTCTGGGCGAAGAAGGTGGCCGCGGCCACCTTGCCGGTGTAGAAGGACCGGTCCTCCTCGGAGGAGCCCAGCGCGGCCAGGGCGATCTCGGCCTGGCGCAGGAGCAGCCAGCCGATCACCAGGTCGCCCAGGGCGAGCAGGAACCGGGTGGTGTTGAGGCCGACCTTGTAGACCTCCTTCGGGTCCTCCATCGAGCCGATCGCCCAGCCGGCCATCGTGTCGGCCATGGCCTTGACCTCGTCGGCGGCCTCGTCGAGCAGGGCGCGCTCCACCTTCAGGCGGCCGTTGCCCGCCTCGGAGGCGGCGAAGGCCTTGACGTCGGTGTAGAGCGAGCCGAGCGCGGCGCCCTGGTTGCGCAGGACCTTGCGGAAGAACAGGTCCAGGCCCTGGATCGCGGTGGTGCCCTCGTAGAGGGAGTCGATCTTGGCGTCCCGGATGTACTGCTCGATCGGGTACTCCTGCAGGTAACCGGAGCCGCCCAGGGTCTGCAGCGAGCGGGAGAGCATCTCGTAGGAGCGCTCGGAGCCGACGCCCTTGACCAGCGGGAGCAGCAGGTCGTTCATCGCCTCGGCGTGCTCGTCCCGGCGGCCCTCGAACTCGGCGATCTGCACCGCGTCCTGGTAGGTGGCGGTCAGCAGGACCAGCGCCCGCATGCCCTCGGCGTACGATTTCTGGAGCATGAGCTCGCGGCGCACGTCCGGGTGGTGCGTGACGGTCACGCGCGGGGCGGTCTTGTCGGCCATCTGGGTCAGGTCGGCGCCCTGCACGCGGGACTTGGCGTACTCCAGCGCGTTGAGGTAGCCGGTGGACAGGGTGGCGATCGCCTTGGTGCCCACCATCATGCGGGCCTGCTCGATCACCATGAACATCTGCTTGATGCCCTCGTGCACGTCGCCGACGAGCGTGCCGACCGCCGGGTGCTTGTCGCCGAAGGTGAGCTCGCAGGTCGTGGAGACCTTCAGGCCCATCTTCTTCTCGACGTTGGTGACGTAGACGCCGTTGCGCTCGCCGAGCTCGCCGGTCTCCAGGTCCACGTGGTACTTCGGCACCAGGAACATCGACAGGCCCTTGGTGCCGGGGCCGTGGCCCTCGGGGCGGGCCAGCACGAGGTGGAAGATGTTGTCGGCCATGTCGTGCTCGGCGCTGGTGATGAAGCGCTTGACGCCCTCGATGTGCCAGGTGCCGTCGGGCTGTTGTACGGCCTTGGCTCGGCCGGCGCCCACGTCGGAGCCCGCGTCGGGCTCGGTGAGCACCATGGTGGCGCCCCACTGGCGCTCGATGGCCAGCTCGGCGAAGCGCTTCTGCTCGTCGTTGCCGATGGTGTGCAGGATGTGGGCGAAACCGGGACCGCTGGAGTACATCCACAGCGCCGGGTTGGAGCCGAGGATGAGCTCGGCCAGGGCCCACGCCACGCTGCGCGGCACGCCGGGGCCGCCCATCTCGGCGGGCAGGTCGAGGTTGGTCCAGCCGGCGTCGCGCATGGCGAAGTAGGACTTCTTGATGCCCTCGGGCATCTTCACCGTGCTGGTCGCGGCGTCGAACACCGGAGGCGTGCGGTCGCCCTCCTCGAAGGAGTCGGCGAGCACGCCGGTGGCCATCCGGTTGAGCTCCTCCAGCATGCTGCGGACGACGTCCTCGTCCAGGTCGGCGAAGCGACCTGTGCCCAGGATCTCCCGGCGTCCGAACATCTCGAAGAGATTGAACTCCAGGTCACGGATGTTGCTCTTGTAGTGGCCCATGGGGTCTGCTCCTTGAAGCCGGGGGTCCGGGGTCGCTGTACTCGGGACAGGCATGTACTCGCGAGTAACCTTACCGAGAATGCTACCCGCCGGTAACCGCTAAAAAACAGGCCCGACAGGGACGTTTGTCACATGGTTATGGGGAACAGATGACCTCCCTGGCGCCACCCCCGGCGGACGGGAGCGTGCTGGACGCGGGTGCGGGCGCCGGCGGCTGGAGTGGAGTACGGCGGCGCGACAGGGTGACCGCCGTAACCCGTTGGACGGTTACGTAACCTCCTTGACGGTTTAGCCGGTGTCGCGGTTGGCTGGACGCATGATTGACATCGACTACGTCACCTTCGACTGCGCCCGGCCGTACGAGCTGGCGGCCTTCTGGCGCGACGCCACGGGCTACGAGATCCCCCCGGAGACCGGGGCGGACGACGACGAGGTCCTGCTGCGCGGCAAGGTCAACCTGCTGTTCATTCGGGTCCCCGAGGGCAAGGCCGTCAAGAACCGCGTCCACCTGGACGTCACCGGCTCCGCGGGCTCCACCCGCGATCAGGAGGTCGAACGGCTGCTCGCCCTCGGGGCCGCGGTCCAGGCCGACCGGCGAGCCCCCGACGGCTCCGGTTGGGTGACCATGCTCGACCCCGAGGGCAACGAGTTCTGCGTCTGTCGGAGCGAGGCCGAGATCTCCGGCGCGGCCGGGAAGGAGTAGCCGCGAGGAAGGACCCGCTCGGTGAACGCGGGGAGGACCCGCTCGGTGAACGCAGGCAGGGCCCGCTCAGTGGCCGCGGGGCAGGGACGCCTGCTTCCGCCCGCCGAGGACCAGGGCGAGCACCGCGGTGACCAGGTAGACCGCGACGCCGCCCTGGAGCGCGTCCAGGGCCGCGCTGAACGGCCCTTCGCGGTCGATGAGGAGCTGGACGGGGTACATCAGCACGGCGGAGCCGAGCGCGGGATAGAGGGAGAAGCGCCAGGGGTGGTTGCGCGCCCACTGGCGGGCCGACCGGGTCACCCGGTCGGCGACGTCCGGCCTGGTGACCGAGCCGACCGCCGCGACCATGGAGAACAGGCTGATGCCGAGGCACAGGGCCCAGGTCAGGCTGGCGTCGCCCGGCAGGATGACCCCCAGCCCGAAGCTGGTGACCGCCGCCGCGCCGCCGGTCACCGCCGCGGCCTTCCAGGGGGCGCCGCGCAGGGCCGCGCCGGACAGGGACATCTCGTCACGTCGAGTCAGTTCCTCTTTCATGTCTCCAGGCTGCCCTTTCGGCCCCCTCGTCCACATCGGGGGACGACCCTGATTCCTCCCCTACCTGCGGACGCGCCCGAGCTCAGGATTCCCACCGATCCGGCCCGCGCCGGGGACGTCCCGACGCGCCGCACACTTTTTCGAAAGAATGTGCGAGTTGTCCGTGCGGGGTGCTCAGGGGCGAGGTAGCGTTGGGGTCATCGGAAGCCGGTCCCCCCTTCGGCGTCCACCCGTCTTCACCGGGCTTCATCAGGCTTCACCGGGCTTCATAGGGGGATCGATGCTCGCCCTCGCGCGCTGGCAGCGGGTCGCGGTGGTCGCGCTGCTCATCCTGCCGATCCTCGTGATCGTCCTGCTCTCCGTGCCGGTCTGGATGTCCTGGCCCTGGCTCCGCGCCGAGCGCCGGGCGGACGTGCTCGCCCTGGTGGAGAAGCTGACCGCGTGCCTCAGGGCATTCGTGCGGGCCGACCGGCTGGTCTCCGGTGAGCCCGAGGGCCGCCGATAGGCTGATCGTCATGTCGGCGGCCTTCCGCCCCGCCCGTCCCGCCGACTCCTCGCGGGCGTGGCTCACCGGGCGGGGGTACGGCTCACACCGGCGCGATCTCCACGAGATTGTCGTGGTAGGTGCCGCCCCGGCCCAGATCGGCGTCACGCTCGGCCACCACGGCGTTGACCGTCGAGCCGCCCGGGCTGAGCTTGCGCCAGTGCCCCTTGGTGGACGCCACCACGCCGGGCCGTACCGCCTCGGTGACCTCCACCTCGGCCTCGAACGCGCCGCCCGCGTTGAAGACGCGGGCCCGCCGGCCGTCGGCCAGGCCCCGCGCCGCCGCGTCGGCCGGATTCACCAGGACCCGGGGGCCCTTCGAACGCCGCCGCAGCTCGGGGTTGTTGCCGAAGGTCGTGTTCAGGAAGGTGTGGGACGCCGGGGTGACCAGGGCCAGCGGATACGCCTCCCGCGCGGCCGTGGCCGTGTGCGGCGGGACATAGGCCGTCCCTTCGGGGAAGCGCAGCCTGCCCGACGGGGTGGGGAACCCCTCGGCGAAGGGCAGGAACGGCCGCGGCACGTTCAGCCGGACCCAGCCCTCCTTCCGGAGCCGGTCCACCGTGATCCCGTCCAGGGACGGGTGACCGGAGGAGAGCAGCTGCTCGGCCAGCTCCAGGTCGGAGTCGAACAGCGACGGCTCGGTCAGCCCCATGTGCCGGGCCAGGCGGCGGAAGGTCTCGGTGGTGGACAGGCACTCGCCCGGCGGCGGGACGGCCGGCTCGTTCCACAGCAGATACATGTGGCCGTAGCCGGCGTGCAGGTCCAGGTGCTCGGTCTGCATCGTCGCCGGGAGCACGAGGTCGGCGTAGTCGACGGTGTCGGTCGCGAACTGCTCCATCACCACCGTGAACAGGTCCTCGCGCAGCAGCCGTTCGCGGATGCGGTTCTGGTCGGGGGAGGAGCCCACCGGGTTGGCGCCGTAGACCCACAGGCACTTCACCGACTCGTCCAGCTCGCTCGCGAGCCGGGTCATGGTGAGCGTGCGGACCGGCCGCGCCAGCAGGTGGTCGCGGGTGTCGATGTCCAGGTGGATGTGGCCGCTGGTGGAGTAGGCGATCCCGCCGCCGGGCCGGCGCCAGTCGCCGGTCACCGCGGGGATCGCCGCGAGCGCCCGCAGCGCCGCCCCGCCGCCCGCGTGCCGCTGGATCCCCATCGTGGCGCGGATGCCGGTGGGCCTGGTGCGGGCCAGGCGCAGGCCCAGGGCGCGGACGTCCTCCTCGGGCAGCCCGGTGATCTCCGCCACCCGCTCCGGGGGGTGGCGGAGGATCTCCTCGCGGAACGCCTCCCAGCCCTCGGTGTGCCGCTCCAGGTAGTCGCGGTCCTCCGCGCCCTCGGCGAGCACGACGTGGAGCAGCCCGAGCGCCAGGGCGGCGTCGGTGCCCGGCCGGATGGGCAGGTGCTCGTCGGCCTGCTCGGCGGTGCGGGTCCGGATCGGGTCGACCGCCACCACGTGGGCGCCGGCCGCACGGGCGTCCTGGATGAACTTCCACAGGTGGTGCCCGCTGGTCAGCGTGTTGGTGCCCCAGAGCAGGATCAGCCTCGACGACGCGAAGTCCTCGGGGTCCATGCCGCCGGGAGTGCCGTTGATCTCCGTCAGTCCCGCGTTGCCCGCCGCCGAGCAGATGTTCAGGTGGTGCCGGGACGCGCCGAGCACGTTCCAGAACCGGCGGCCCGCCACGCCCTCGCAGCCCTGCAGGTAGCCGAGGCTCCCGGTGCCGTTGTAGGGCCAGATCGCCTCGCCGCCGTGCTCGTCGACGATCGCGCGCAGCCGTACGGAGATCTCCTCCAGGGCCTCGTCCCAGGTGATCCGCTCGAACTCGCCCGAGCCCTTGGGCCCGACGCGCCGCATCGGGTGCAGGAGGCGGTCGGCCGCCCGGGTGTGCTCCAGATAGCGGTTGACCTTCACGCACAGCGCACCGCGTGTGTAGGGGTGGTCGGGGTTGCCGCGCATCTTCACGGCCTCGCCGCCGGCGACCGTCACCACCCATGAGCACGTGTCCGGGCAGTCCAGCGGACACGCCCCCAGGATCTGCAGTTCACCCGACATGGACCCGACTGTAGCCGCGGAGCCGTGAGGACGGGAAAAGGGGCACGGCCGCCCGGCCGTACCCCCCGTCTGCGGCCGCCTGGCCGTACCCCGTGCTGCGGCCGCCCGCTACGAGGGCACGCCGGCGTGGTCGTGACCGTGGCCGAGACCGCCCCCGCCGGAGCCCGTCTGCTCGGAGCCCGTCTGCCCAGAGCCCGTCTGCCCGGAGCCGCCGTCGGCCGCCGCCCGGCCGGAACGGGTGGAACCGCCGGGCAGGGCCGGGCTGTAGGCGTAGGTGAACGCCGCGGTGGCGATCGCGCCGCTGTTCACCCGCAGGGCCTTGTCGCTGATGTTGGAGATGGTGTCGCAGGCCTTGTGGTAGCACTTGTCGTACGCCACCCCGGTCCGGCCGCCGAACTTCGCGGCCTCCGCCGCGGTCTTGACGCCCTCCGCGCCGGTGAACAGCCCGCCCGCCGGGATGCCCGCCGCGATGAAGGGCCCGTAGTCCGAGCGGCCGGTGAAGTCGGTCCCGGTGTACGGCTGGCGGGCGGTCCTGAAGTACGACTCGAAGAGCTTCTCGATCTCGTCCGAGCCCGCCGGACCGGCCGGGGAGCCGGTGCGGTCCGAGTCGTCGCCGTCGTATATGCCGAAGACGTGGTTGGGGGAGGCGATCATGTCGAAGTTCAGGTAGAGCTTGATCCTGGCCTTCTCCGCGGCGGACAGCCCCGCCACGTAGTGCTCGGAGCCGAGCAGGCCCAGCTCCTCGGCGCCCCAGAAGGCGAAACGCAGCCTGTTCCTCGTCTGCAGGCCCCCGGCCTGGATCGCGGTCTCCAGCACCCCCGCGCTGCCCGAGCCGTTGTCGTTGATGCCGGGCCCCTCCGGGACGCTGTCCAGGTGCGCGCCGAGCATGGCCACCTTGTCCGGGTCGCCCCAGCGGCTCTCGGCCAGCACGTTGTGGGTCCTGCGGTGCGGATCGCCCTCGGTGCGCGCGGTGAGGGTCACCACCGTCCCCGCGGCGGACAGTTCCCTGCCCACCGCGAACGTGGTCCCGACGACCGGGATGTTCACGGTCGTCCCGCCGAGGGTGCCGCCGACCAGTCCCCGGCGGTCGGCCCTGCCCTCGCCCGCCTGCCCCTCGTTGAAGATGATCACACCGCGGGCCCCGGCGGCCTGCGCGTTCTCCGCCTTGACCTGGAAGGTGCAGGTGCCGCGCTGCAGGAGCGCGATGTCACCCGGGGTGAAACCGGCGAAGTCGGCCGCCTCGCAGCCGGAGGTGGAACGGTTGGGGGTCGCGGGCGGCGGCAGCTTCACGTCCACGGCCCGGACCGCGGCGGTGACGCTGCCCGACCCGGAGTACGTCATGACCCGGAAGTGGGTCATCCGGGTGTAGGCCTTCGCCGAGGGGGCGACCCGGCGCATCGTGGTCTTGGCGATCTCGCGGAAGAAGGGGAACTCGAACTCCTGCAGGGTGACCCGGTAGCCGGCCTCGCGCAGCCGGTCGGCCACGTAGCCGGCCGACGCGTCGTAGCCGGGGGTGCCCGCCGCCCGGGTGCCGCCGTTGGCGTCGGCGATCTCCTGGAACGCCTGCAGGTGCCGCTTGACGGCGGGGGCCTTGACCGCCTGGCTGAGCGTCCGGGGATCCGGGGCGGCCCCGGCCGGAGCGGCGGAGACGACGGGCAGGACCACGGCCGAAACCGCGGTGACGGCGGCCATCAGGCCCCTGTGCGCGCGCGTGCGCATGCGGAACTCCTCCTCTGAACCAGTGGAGCGGGAAATCCCCGTGATCGCGGTCGCGATCAGGCGGAACATGTCCGGACGAATGGAACCTGATATGCGTTTCTCGACATTTGTTATCGAGTGCAGTCAAATAGCTGTAGACATCGCAGGTGGCGGGGCAGATGACAGGGCATGGGACGAGCTTTTCAGGTCGGTCCCGCCCCGGGCCGGCGATCGCGCGAACCGGAGGGTCAATTCTCCGTCTCGGACGGGCGGCCGACGCCCGCGGGAACCGCTCCGGACGGAAGTGTGGGGCGGTGGGATGGACGGAGCCGCGCCTGTGGAGACTGGAAGGAAAGATCGGTGACGCAGATCCAGCACGAAACAGGCAGAATCGCAGGCGGTGAGAAATATCAAGGAACGCGGGGAGAGGACCGCCGCCGTCGGCACGCCGCCGGGCGGCGACCCCGCCGTGCTCGTCGTCGAGCCGCTGCTGCCCCAGCGCATCCGCCGCCCCTCCGACGCGCTGCGCTTCCTGGCCACCCTGCTGGCGCTGGCGGCCGTGATCCTCCTCGCGCTGGTCGCCAAGAAGACGCTCAACGGCCTGGAGGCCGACGTCACCGAGGGCACCAGGCGCGTGCCGTTCCTGCTGAGCGGCCTGGTCGGCGTGCTGGGCGGCGGTGCCATGCTCGCCATCCCGGCCGCCTACGCGATCGAGCGGGTGATCCACCGCGACGGCCTGCGCGTCGCCGAGGGCCTGTTCGCCGCGATCGCCGGAATGGTCCTCTCATTCGTCCTCGGCGAGTGGATCATCGCCGCCGGCGCCGAGGACCTGCGCCTGCTGCTCACCGGCGGCCGCACCGGCGTCGAGCCGCTCAACACCCTGCTCACCTCGGTCATCGCCTACACCACCGCGGTGCGCATCTCCAACCGCCCCACCTGGCGCGCCGCCCTGTGGACGGCGGTCGCGGTGAACGCGATCGCGCTGTTCGCCGGACTGGCCGCGACCGTGCTCGGCATCGTCGTCTCCATCCTGGTCGGACTCGCCGTCGGCTACGCCACGCTGTACGGCGTGGGCAGCCCCAACACCCGCCCGCCCGGCAGCGCGATCGTCGCCGCCGTCCGCAAGCTGGGTTTCCACCCGGTCAAGGCCCGCAGACTCGACGACGACCACCAGAGCAGCCGCCGGTACGCCGTCGGGCTGCGGGACGGCAGCCGCCTCGACGTCACCGTCCTCGACCGCGACCGCCAGGTCGCCGGCCTGCTCTACCGCCTCTGGCGGCGCATCCGCCTCAGCTCCGAGACCCGCCGCAAGGCCATCCGCTCGCTCCGCGCCGAACTGGAGCGCGAGGCCCTGATGGCGTACGCCGCGCACGCCGCCGGAGCCAGCACCCCCCGGCTCGTCGGCACCAGCGAGATCGGCTCCGAGGCCGCGCTGCTCGTCTACGAGCACACCCCGACCCGTGCGCTGGAGGACATCCCGGACGAGGAGATCGACGACGACCTGCTCGCCCAGATCTGGGAGCAGGTCCTCCTGCTGCAGGTCCAGCGCCTGGCCCACCGGCGGCTGACCGGCGACAGCATCCACGTCGACGACGAGGGCCGGGTCATCCTGATGGACGCCCGCAGCGGCGAGATCGCCGCCGGAGACCTGCTGCTCAGCCTGGACATCGCCCAGCTGCTCACCTACCTCAGCCTCCGGGTCGGGGCCGAGCGCGCGGTCCGCGCCGCCGCGACCGTGGCGGGGCCGCACACGCTGGCCGCGGCGCTCCCGCTGCTCCAGCGGATCGCGCTCACCCGCGAGACCAGGGTGGCGCTGAGCAAGGACAAGGAACTGCTGCCCGCGATCCGGGAGCGGATCGTCGAGCTGGAGCCCAGGGCCGAGGCCGAGACGATCCGCCTGGAGCGGTTCCGCCCGAAGACCCTCTTCACGATCATCGCCAGCGCCTTCGCCGCGTACTTCCTGGTCACCTACCTGGCCCAGACCAACCTGAACACGATCACCACGGCCAAGTGGGGCTGGACCGGGGTGGCGTTCGCCGCCGCGATGCTGAGCTACGTCGCCGCCGCCCTGATGCTCATGGGCTTCGTGCCGGAGAGGCTCCCCCTCGGCCGGACCGTGCTGGTGCAGTTCGCCGGGTCGTTCGTGAAGCTGGTCGCCCCGGCCGCGGTGAGCGGCGTCGCCATCAACACCCGCTACCTGCAGCGGCGGGGCATCCCGCCGGGCCAGGCGGTGGCCAGCGTGGGCGCCTCCCAGTTCGTCGGGCTCGCCTTCCACATCACGCTGCTGCTGCTGTTCGCCTACATCACCGGCTCCGGCACGGCCGCGTCCTTCACCCCGTCGCGGACCCTGGTCTTCGTGCTGCTCGCCGTGGCCGTGCTGGTGCTCTTCTTGATGGGCGTGCCGCGCCTGCGCCGCATGGTGACCTCGCGGGTGCGCTCGCTGTTCTCCGGGGTCGTGCCGCGCCTGCTGGACGTGCTCCAGTCCCCCCGGAAGATCGCCGAGGGCTTCACCGGCACGCTGCTGCTGACGATCTTCTTCGTCGTCTGCCTGGACGCCTGCGTGCGGGCCTTCGGCGGATCCCTCAACTTCGCCGCCGTCGCGGTGGTCTTCCTGGCCGGCAACGCCATCGGCTCGGCCGCCCCCACGCCCGGCGGCCTCGGCGCGGTGGAGTTCTCCCTCGCGACCGGCCTCACCCTCGCCGGCCTCGAACCGGGGACCGCCGCCTCCGCGGTGCTGCTGTTCCGGCTGCTCACCTTCTGGTTCCCGGTCCTGCCCGGCTGGGCCTCGTTCGCCTACCTGCAGCGGAACGAGGCCCTGTAGCCGGACCGGACCCGGCGTCCCCACGGCCGGACGTCTCCGCACGGCCGGAGGCGTCGCCACGGCCGGTCTTACCCAAGGCCGGTCTTACCTACGGCCGGACGTCTCCGCACGGCTAACCGGTGCAGAGGTCGACGCCGGCCTCGACCGCGTCCGCGTCGATGGCCGCCAGCTCCTCCGGGGTGAAGGAGAGGTTCCGCACCGCCCCGAGGCTGTCCTCCAGCTGCCGCACGCTGCTCGCGCCGATCAGCACCGAGGTCACCCGCCGGTCCCGCAGCGCCCAGGCCAGCGCCATCTGCGCCAGCGACTGGCCGCGCGCCGAGGCGATCTCATTGAGCCTGCGCACGTGCCGCATGGTCTGCTCGGTGAGCATCTCCGGTTTGAGGAAGTGACCCAGCGAGGCCCGCGACCCCTCCGGGATCCGCCGAGGTAGCGGTCGGTCAGCATGCCCTGCGCCAGCGGCGAGAACGCGATGCAGCCCGCCCCCTCGGCCTCCAGCACGTCCAGCAGGCCGCCCTCGATCCACCGGTTCAGCATCGAGTACGACGGCTGGTGGATCAGCAGCGGCGTGCCCATCTCCCGCAGGATCCGCGCCGCCTCGGCGGTCTGCTCCGGCGAGTACGACGAGATCCCGGCGTACAGCGCCCGCCCGGACCGGACCGCGTGGTCCAGCGCGCCCATCGTCTCCTCCAGCGGCGTGTCCGGGTCGGGCCGGTGGCTGTAGAAGATGTCGACGTACTCCAGGCCCATGCGCTTGAGCGACTGGTCCAGGCTGGCCAGCAGGTACTTGCGCGAGCCCCACTCGCCGTACGGCCCCGGCCACATGTCGTAGCCCGCCTTCGTCGAGACGACCAGCTCGTCGCGGTAGCGGGCGAAGTCCTCCCGCAGGTGCCGCCCGAAGTTCGCCTCCGCCGAGCCGTACGGCGGGCCGTAGTTGTTGGCCAGGTCGAAGTGGGTCACCCCGAGATCGAAGGCCCGGCGCAGGATGGCCCGCTGCGTCTCGAACGGCTTGTCGTCGCCGAAGTTGTGCCAGAGCCCCAGCGAGACCGCGGGCAGCTTGAGCCCGCTCCTGCCGACCCGGTTGTACGGCTGCCGCCCGTCGTAGCGGTCGTCGGCCGCCCGGTAGTCATCGGAGGTCACTGCGCCGCCTTCGCGGTGTCGAGGATCCAGGAGAGGGTGAATGCCTCCTCGCGCCAGGAGTCGTACCTGCCGCTCCGGCCGCCGTGCCCGGCGCCCATCTCCGTCTTGAGCAGGAACGGCCCGCCGCGCGCGGTGTCGCGGAGCTTCGCGATCCACTTGGCGGGCTCGTGGTAGAGCACCCGGGTGTCGTTGAGACTGGTGATCGCCAGGATCGGCGGGTAGACCCGGCCGTCCACGTTCTCGTACGGCGTGTACGACTTCATGTACGCGTACACGTCCGGGTCGTGCAGCGGGTCGCCCCACTCGTCCCACTCGATGACGGTGAGCGGGAGCGACGGGTCGAGGATCGTGTTCAGCGCGTCCACGAACGGCACCTCGGCGACCACGCCGGCGAAGGACTCGGGCGCGAGGTTGGCGACCGCGCCCATCAACAGCCCGCCCGCCGACCCGCCGCGCGCGATGACGCCGGAGGACCAGCCGGCGGCCTTGAGGTGCTCGGCGCAGGCGACGAAGTCGGTGAAGGTGTTCTTCTTCCGCTGGAACTTCCCGTCCTCGTACCACCGGCGGCCCATCTCGCCGCCGCCCCTGATGTGCGCGATGGCGAAGACGAAGCCCCGGTCCAGCAGGCTGAGCCTGGCCACCGAGAACGACGGGTCGACCGAGATCTCGTAGCTGCCGTAGCCGTACAGGACCGTGGGCGCCGGCCGGTCGGTGCCCTTCCGCACCGCGATGGAGATCGGCACGCGGGTGCCGTCCGGGGCGGTCGCCCACTCGCGGAACTGCTCGTAGTCGGCCGGGTCGTAACCGCCGAGCACGGGCTTGCGCTTCAGCAGGATCAGCTCCCGCGCCGCCAGGTCGTAGTCGTAGACCGACGGCGGCGTGATCATGCTGGTGTAGCCGATGCGGAGCCGCCCGGTGACGAACTCCGGGTTCCCGGAGGGCGCCACGTCGTAGATCGGCTCCGGCAGGTCGATCTCGTACGGTTCACCGCCCGCGGGCAGGACGCGGATGCCGGTGAGGCCGTCGCGACGGAAATGCACGACGGTGTGGCCGGAGAAGGCGTCGACGTCCAGCAGCCGGGTGTCCTCGCGGTGCGCGATCAGCGGCGTCCAGGTGCCTGGGTCGTCGAGCGGGGCCGTGGCCAGCTCGAAGTTCTCCGCGTTCTTGTTGTGCAGGACCAGGAAGTGGTCGCCGGCGTGGTCGAGGCCGTACTCGACGCCGGTCTCCCGGGGGCGCACGACGCGGAACTCGCCGGTCGGGCGGTCCGCCTCCAGGATCCGGATCTCGCTGGTGATCTTGCTTCCGGCGGAGAGGATCAGGTAGCGCTCGCTGCGGGTGAGGCCGACGCCGATCCAGAACCGCTCGTCCCCCTCCTCGTGGACGAGCACGTCCTCGGCGGCCGGGGTGCCGACGGTGTGCCGGTAGACGCGGTAGGGGCGCCAGGCCTCGTCGACCGTGGTGTAGAAGAACGTGGTCCCGTCGGCGGACCAGGCGCCGCCGTAGAAGATGCCGGGGATCTCGTCGGGGAGGGCCTGGCCGGTGACGAGGTTCTTCATCTTGAGGGTGAATCGCTCGTCGCCGGTGAAGTTCACCGAGTAGGCCAGCAGGGTGCCGTCCGGGCTCACCGCGCTGGTGCCGAGGGCGAAGAAGTCGCTCTCGCCGGCCAGCTCGTTGCCGTCGAGCATGACCTGCTCGCCGGGGAGCGGCTCGCCGGCCCTCAGCTCCGGAGGGGTCTCGCCCGCGGCGGCCACCCGGCACTGGATGCCGTACTGCTTGCCCTCCTCGGTCCGGGAGTAGTACCACCAGTCGCCCTTGCGGGTGGGGACGGACAGGTCCGTCTCCAGGGTCCGGCCCTTGATCTCCTGGAAGATCGTCTCCTGGAGCGGCTTCAGATGGGCGGTCGTCTGCTGGGTGTAGGCGTTCTCGGCCTCGAGATAGGCGATCGTCTCGGGATCATCCTTGACCGTCAGCCATGCGTAGTGGTCGATCACGGTGTCCCCGTGGTGCACGCGCTCGCTGGGGACCTTCTTCGCCGTAGGCGGCATCTCGCTGCTCACCCCGACGAGTCTATGGTTCCGGCGGGTTCGGACCTGATCAGGGAATCGGCGCGCCCACTGATGTGTTGTCATGGTTCGACCACGTGCCAGTGCGTTCATCCGGGTGCGTCCATCCCCAGGATCCGGACCGCCTGATTCGTGGTTCCGTCTCAAGCGGTCCCCGGGGACTGCTAATCTTTTGACGTCGCCAAGATCCGGCGCAAACCACTCCACTCACTCAGGTGACTTCGGTGTGGCTTGCCGTGTTCTGTCGACAATCCCCTGAAACCAACGGCTTCAGAGATCGGTTCGCAGAACCGCTCAAGGGCTGGTAAGTTTGAGGGGTTGCCCCGGAAACGGGGCGGTCTGAATTCCAGACGGATCGGTCGGACCGGGTCAAATTGACA
>NZ_CDRNDK010000103.1:0-16741 GCF_977012225.1 Planomonospora algeriensis
GACTTCTTCGGCCCGGACGGTTCGCCGACGCGCGGCGGCCACCCCAGCCGGTGCGCCCGGCGGCCCAGGCGCTCGACCGGGGTGCGGCGCGCCGGCTCTGGGAGGCGTCCGAGGCGCTGACCGGAGTACGCTTCTCGGCGTTCGACCGGGGCGAGGTCCGCCCGTGACCCCGCCCGGGAGCCGCCCGTGACCCCGTCCGCGGAGTCGGCGGTGGCTCCGCCCGCGAGGCCGTACGGGCTCCGCGACCGCGAGGCCGTACGGGCTCCGCGTCCGTAGGGCCCGGGTTTCGTGACCGCTGGGCCGTACGGGCTCCGCGTCCGTAGGGTCGGACGGATCGGGCGCAGGCGGGCCGTACGCGGGCGGATCAGGTGAGGGGGACCCAGGGATGACGGCACGGGAACCGGACCGGGCGCCGGACGGCCGGGGCGCCGCGCGCAATCTCAACCCCGAGCGGGAGCGGGCGATCCTGGGGGCCGTCCTGGAATCGCTGTCGGAGGTCGGTTACGACCGCATGACCATCGACCAGGTGGCCCGCCGGGCCAGGGCCAGCAAGGCGACCATCTACCGCCGCTGGTCGGGGAAGGCCGAGATGGTCGCCGCGGCCATGCACGGGATGACGATGGAGCACCGCCCGCTGCCCGACACCGGGACCCTGCGCGGCGACCTGGTCGCCGGGTTGCCGGTCTTCTGCCGGATCTACGAGCGCAAGCACGCCATCGTGCTCGGCCTGCTCCCGGCGATCCGCAGCGACCCGGGGCTCGGGCGGCTGCTCCACGGGCACATGCTGGAGTCCGGCGCGGACGAGGCGGCCGAGCTGCTGGAACGTGCCCGGGCGCGAGGGGAGATCGGGGCCGAGGCGCGTGTGGCGACGCTCGTCGAGGTCACCAAGGCCCTGCTCTGGCACCGGCTGCTGCTGACCGGTGAGCCCCTCGACGAGGAGTTCGTCACCCGCACGGTGGACGAGGTCCTGCTGCCCCTGCTCCAGGCCGGATGACGTGACCGCCGGGATGACGTGACCGCCCGAGTGCTGTGACCGCCGGGGTGGTGCGACCGTCGAGGTGACGTGACCGCCCGGATTCGGTCGGTCATACGTCAGCACAACAGCTGATATTCATTACTAAAGTCGGGCAAATGGCCCCCATCCCTTCCCGGCTGGCCTGGCTGGACGCCCTCCGGGGCCCTGCCGCGCTGGCCGTCGCGCTGCACCACGCCGCCTGGACCTTCATCCCGGAGATCTGGGCCGAGGTGGACCGCAGAATCGACGTCGGCACCTGGGGCGTCTTCGTGTTCTTCATGGTCAGCGGTTACATCATCCCCGCCTCCCTGGAACGGCGCGGCGACCTGCGGGCCTTCTGGACCGGCCGGGCCTTCCGCCTCCTGCCCCTGCTGCTGGTCGCCCTCGGCCTGGCGCTCCTGCTCGCGTACGGCGGAGCGTTCGCCCTCCACCCGGGCCTGGGCGACCGGCCCCTGCCCCTCGTCGTCCTCGGCAACGTGACGATGCTGCAGGAACTGCTCGGGGTGCCCGCCGTCATCGGCGTGATGTGGACGCTCTCCTACGAGATGGCGTTCTACCTGATCGCGGCAGGGCTGTTCACCGTACGGCAGGCGCACCGGTCGGCCGCGGTCGCGATCGGCCTGGCGCTGTCGGCCGTGCCACTCGGACTCCTGCTGCCGGGGCCGGTCGTCAAGGGCCGCGCGGATCTGACCGCCGCGCTTCTCGGTGTCGCGGTCCTCGTGGCCGTCGCCGTGTCGGCGCGGGCGCGCGGCCGGGTGCGTACGGCCGCCGCGGTGGCGGGCGGCCTCCTCGGCCTGGCGCTGGTGGTCCTGGGCAGCCGGATCGGCGCGTGGCAGGGGCTGACCGTCCTGGCCGCGATGTTCGTCGGCACGGCCGTGCACCGCGCCGAGCGGGGGGTGATCCGGTGGCGGACCGCCGTCGCCGCGGTGGCGACGGTCCTGGCCTGCGGGGCCTTCGCCAAGGACGACCCCGGCTGGGCTCCGGCGATCGTGCTGGCCGCCGGATTCTTCGGAGGCGCGTTCACACTGCGGAACCGGCGGTTCCCCCGGTGGCTCACCCACCTCGGCGTGATCAGCTTCTCCCTCTACCTGCTCCACCCGCTCCTGCTGTGGATGAGCCCGAACCTCCCGCTGTACTTCCTCGTCCTGGTGCCGCTCGCCTACCTGACCCACCGCCTGGTCGAGGCCCCCGCCCAGGGCCTCGGCAGGCGGTGGGCCATCCGCTCGACGGGACCGGAGAGAACCGGTGAGACGCCGGTCGTGCGCTCCGGCGAGGACACGGGCAGGCGCACACGACCGGCCGGTCCCGCCGGGGAAGCCTCGGAGCCCGGTGGAGATCATCCCGCCGGAATCCCCGGATAGGGTCACCGGCATGCGTTCTCTCCTCACTTCGGGCGGTGCGTGCAACACCTTCACGGCCCCGGCGTCCCGATCACCTCGGCCAGGCGGGAGAAGGAGTCGGAACCGTGCCCGATGTCGATCGCCCGCCGTGCGACGGCCGTCGCGGCGTCCAGCACACCGGTGTCGAGGCCGCGCGCCCGGGAGGCGTGGACGATGTGCTCCAGGCTCGCCGCGGCCGACAGGACGGTGGAGTCGTCACCCGGGTGACGGCCGTCGTCGATGTGGCCTGCGAACCCGTCGACGATGGCGGGCAGCAGGGCGCCGATCCCCTTGGCGAACGGGGCCAGCTCCCGAGCACCGATCCCCTCGGCGGAGGCCAGGGCGAAGGCGTGGACGAGCCCGCTCATGGAGGTCCAGAAGAAGTCGAGCAGGGCCACGTCGTGCGCCGCCGCCCGCCCGGGGTCCGCGCCCAGGTAGGCCGCCGTGCCGCCCAGGCTCGACAGCGTCGGCAAGTGGTCCCGGTAGACCTCCTCCGGCCCGCTGTACAGGACGACCGCCTCGGGCCCGCTGATGGTCGGCGTCGGGGTCATGATCGCGCCGTCGAGGTAGCCGATGCCGTGCTCGGCGGCCCAGGAGGCCGTACGGCGGGCACGTTCCGGCGTGTCGGCGGTGAGGTTCACCAGGGTTCGGCCCTTCAGCTCGCCGGCCGCGGGACCCGTGATCGCCTCCACGGCGTCGTAGTCGATCACGCAGGCTACGGTGAGCGGGCTCGCGGCGGAGGCCTCGGCGGGGGTGGCGGCCACGGTCGCGCCCCGGGCGGCGAGGGGCTCGGCCCGGGAGGCCGTACGGTTCCACACGGTCGTGGGGTGGCCGGCGGCCAGGAACGCCCCTGCCAGTGCTCGGCCCATGTCCCCCAGGCCGATGACCGTCACCGGGGCGCGCTCGTCGTCGGTCATCTCGTTCTCCAGTCCGTCGGTGGCGGCAGTCGATCTCCGGGCCGGGACCGCGAACGGTCCCGCGCCGGACACCTCCGATGCTGGTTCTCCGGTGAGATTTCCTCAAGTACCTACTATTTTCTCAGGTACATACCTTTTCGTAAGCATGGAGGATGTGACGGTGAAGAAGCGGACCTACAACTGCGGGCTCGACGCCGCCGTGGACGTCGTGGGCGGCAAGTGGAAGGCGCTGATCCTGTGGGCGCTGCACCGGGAGGCCCTCCGGTTCGGCGAGCTGAAGCGGTCGGTGTCGGGCATCAGCGAGAAGATGCTCATCCAGCAGCTCAGAGAGATGGAGACCTACGGCCTGGTGCACCGGGAGGTCTACCACCAGGTTCCACCGAAGGTGGAATACTCCCTGACCGAGTTCGGCCAGTCGCTCAACACCGCGCTCATCCCCCTGGGCGACTGGGGCGAGAAACACATGGAGACCATCGAGGCCATCCCCCGCGACTAGGGGCTCGTTATCCGTATTAGTGCACGCTCGGGCGCGAGGGTGCATTCCTCCACAGAAGAAGGCGCCGGGTCTTCCTAACGTGAGCGGTGTTCCGAACGAGAGCACCCCTTCCCAGGAGAAGACAATGATCAAGAAGACCCGCGCCCTGCTGGCCGGTGCCGCCCTGGCCGCCTCGCTCGCCGCCGGTGCCGCCGCGGCCCCGCCGCGATGGCCTCGACCGCCGGCGCCGGCGCCGCCGCCCAGGAGGCCCAGTCCTCCAAGCACTTCTTCGGGCCGTACCACTCGGGCTTCGGCAAGGGCGAGAGCTTCGGTGAGCGCTCCTATTTCAAGGGCTACTGGGTCAAGGACGGCGGCCGCTACTGGTTCCACGGCGACCTGTTCGACCGTGACCACGACCGCTCGTACAGCTACGTGTGGTTCAAGTGGCACGACCGGTCCGGTTACCACACCAAGGTCTTCAAGACCTTCGGCCACAGCCACTACAAGAGCTACGGCGGTTTCAAGAAGAGCCGGGGCTTCGACGACTTCAAGATCCGCGTGTGCGAGGGCACGAACAAGTTCGACGACTGCGGCCGCTGGTACGACGCCTTCTGAGGGCCTTTCGAGGCTTTTCTGGGCCTTCCGACGGCCTTCCGGTGAATTCCGATGATCATGGAACCGGCTCCGAGAGTGACTCCGGAGCCGGTCCCGGTCATGTTCCCGGAACCGGAACCGAAGTCGGTCATGTTCCCGGAACCGGAGTCGGAGGTGGAGGCGGAGCCGGTCCTGGTCATGCTCGTGGAACCGGAGGCGGTTCCGGGGTCCGCCTCGTACCGCGGGGGCGTCAGAGGCGGACGATCATCTTTCCCGTGTTCTCACCCCGGAGCAGGCCGATGAACGCGGCCGGAGCGTTCTCCAGCCCGTCGACCACGGTCTCGTCGGCCGTGATCCGGCCTTCCCGCAGCCAGCCGCCCACCTCCGCGATCATGTCGCGCATCCGGGAGGAGTGGTCGCCGACGATGAAACCGCGCATGGTGAGCCGCTTGCCGACGGCGAGGAAGAGGTTGCGCGGGGCGCACGGAGGCTCGGTGGCGTTGTAGGCCGCGATCGCCCCGCACATGGCGATCCTGCCGCCGTTGTTGAGCCGCTCGATCGCGGCCTCCAGATGGTCGGCGCCGACGTTGTCGAAGTAGACGTCGATGCCGTCGGGGGCCGCCTCACGGAGCTGCTCGGCGACCAGGCCGTCGCGGTAGCTGAAGGCGGCGTCGAACCCGAGCTCGCGCAGGCGAGCGACCTTCGCGTCGGAGCCCGCGCTGCCGACGACCCGGGACGCGCCCTTGAGCTTGGCGATCTGGCCGACGAGCGCGCCCACCGCGCCGGCGGCGCCCGAGACGAAGACGGCGTCGCCCTTCTTGAAGGAGGCGATGTCGAGCAGGCCGACGTAGGCCGTGAGGCCCGGCATGCCCAGCACACCCAGGTAGGCGGAGGGCGAGACACCCTCGATCGGGTCGACCTTGCGGACCCGGGCGGCGTCGGTGACGACCTGTTCGCGCCAGCCGAAGCCGTGCAGGACGAGGTCACCGGCCTGCAAGCCGGGTGTGCGGGACTCGACGACCTCGCCGACCGCCCCGCCCTCCAAGGGTTCGCCGAGGCGGAACGGCGGTACATAGGACTCGGCGTCGTTCATCCGGCCCCGCATGTACGGGTCGACGGACATGAACAGGTTGCGGACCAGGACCTGTCCCTCCTGCGGGGCGGGCAGGTCCGCCTCGACCAGGTCGAAGTCGTCCGAGGTGGGCCAGCCCGACGGGCGTGAGGCGAGATTGATCTGCCGAGACAAGATGAACCCCCTAAAAGGTTGAAGTTCATCAACTATACTTGCCCCCGTGAACGTGACCAGCGAAGTGGTGTCGTTGATGGGCGAGATCGCGCTCCGCTACAACCGGAGATACGAGGAGGCCGCGGCCCGGCACCGGCTGACCGCCCTCCAGGCCAAGGCGCTCATGCTGGTCGCCGCGGAGCCGCTGCCCATGCGGCGGATCGCGGGGCTGTTCAACTGCGATCCGTCCAACATCACCGGCATCGTGGACCGCCTGGAGAAACGCGGCCTCGTCCGGCGCGACCCGGTCCCCGCCGATCGGAGGGTGAAGCACATCGCGCTGACCGAGGAGGGCCGCCGGATCGTGGAAGAGCTGCGCGGCTCCCTGGGATTCGCGGCCGCCCCGCTGGGCGCGCTGACCGGCCCGGAGCGCACCCAGCTGAGAGACCTCCTCAAGCGCATGCTGGCCGCCGACACCGCCGACACCGCCGACACCGCCGACACCGCCGACATCACCGACACCGCCGACACTGCCCACAGGGGCGGCACCGCCGATATGGACGGCATCGCCGACCCGGATGGCCCGGACGAGACCGTCGGCACGACCGATGCGGCCGATGCGGCCGATGCGAAGGCGCCGGGGCACGCCGAGTAGGCCGGGCATGCCCCCGAACGATCAGTGAGGCTGGGAGACGGTGTGATGCGAGTCCTGCCGTCGCCACTCCATGATCACTCCGCGAACGACCAGATGCAGGAGCAGCAGGATGCCCACGACCAGTGCGGTGATTCGGAAGAAGGGGGTCTCAAGCTCACCGGATAACGACTTGAAGACCAGGAAGAGACCCGGATAGAGCTGATGGCCGTTACCGACCCATGCCCGGGTGCGGGGGATGCTGTGGAGAACGGCCGCGCCGAAGAGAGCAAAGGCGAGGATCAGGAAGAACGCGGGTCCTGCCGGGGGCTCGATGAGGAGCAGGGCCATCCCGCCGATGAGACCGATCAGCGATGCAGCGATCGCGATGATCCGTTGCGGCGGAGAAAGATGGTCAAACCACGACTTCGGATCCGTAGGGCTCACCTGATCAATCTCTCACGGAGAGGTGACGGCTGGTCGACTTCGCCGTGAGGACAACGACTTTCGGCTCTGGTCTGCTCGTCTCGTCCTGGTTCCGATGGCGACGGAAAGGTCCGGCTGGACCGCTTACGGACGTGGTCCGTGCTCCATGTCCGCTGCGGTCGGCCCCGTCGACTGAAGACGGTCATCGACCCTGCTTGTCGGCCGTCGCGCGTGCCCGGATCACCGGCAGCAGGATCTCAGCCGGAAAAATCTTGGATCTCGTCGTAACAAAATCCCGCGTTCGCCACTCTCATCTGACGAACACCACGAGAGAGGGACGAAAATGAGCGACTTCACCGCTGCTTTCTTCGACGTCAACGGCGACGGCGCCACCGACGCCCAGTGGGCGGACGTCAACGGCGACGGCTACAGCGACGTGGAGAACTACGACACCAACGGCGACGGCGCCTCCGACGTCGAGTGGATCGACACCAACAGCGACGGCGTCGCCGACCAGGAGAACTACGACACCAACGGCGACGGCCGTACCGACGTCACCTACAACGACCTCGACGGCGACGGCTACGTCGACGAGACGCTGGTCGACCTGAACGGCGACGGCGTCGCCGACTACACCGAGACCGCCGGTCCCTTCACCGTCTGAGCGGGCTTCGACCCGCGGGCATGACGAGGTCCGCAGGCATGACGAGGTCCGCGGGCATGACGAGGTCCGCGGGCATGACGAACCCCCTGGCGCCTCCGCGTCACCGGCGCTGCCCGCTTCACGGCAGCCATTCCCGGAGTCCGGCGAGGTGGCCGAGTTCCGACTCGATGCGCCGCCTGTCGTCGGCGGTGAGCTCCAGGCCGCGTAGATCGGTGGCCCACGGGTCGGCGGGCTCACCGAGGACCGCGGCCAGATCGAGGAGGTGGCACAGGGCGATGGCCCGCTCGACCGCCGGGGCGTCCGCGCCGTGCCGGCGCATCCCGGACTTGAGCGCGCGGAAGGCCTGCAGGTCGTCGTTCTTGAACTCGCGCAGGATCCGGGCGTTGTCGAGCGCCTTGGCCAGGCCCGTCAGCCGCTTCGAACCGCCGTACTCCAGTTCGGCCGGCTCGTCGCGCTGGATGAAGACGATCGAGTTCCCGGACGGATCGATCAGCGTGAACCGGGACGCGCCCGGCCTGTAGCGGGTGATCCGCGGCAGGCCGGAACTCAGCACCTTCCCGTGGACCCGGCGCATCGCCGCGACGAACGCCGCGTGGTACGGCGCCACGGCGTCGACCATGACCAGGCAGCCTCCCGACTCCTCCCGGGCCGGGTCCAGCCCCTTGGGCGCCGGGCCGAAGTGCAGCTGGAACCCGCTCCACCGCAATGCCAGATAGACATAGGGCCTGCTCTGCCTGTAGGTCGCCTCGAATCCCAGCGCCTCATAGAACGCCAGGGTCTCCTCCAGCGACGCGCACGGCATCAATGGCACCGTCGTCTCGTTCGGCCGGACCGCGGGCTCATTCATGTCGTTCCACCTTTCGGCTTCCGGGTCGTCCGGCGATGCTCGCACCCAGCAGTGGACCTCGCATATGGATCGTTCCAGGGCGATCAGGAGTCCGATCGAAAAAATCATGGAATTCACCGCAACAAAACATCACTTCCACGACTCTTATCTGACGAACACCACGAGAGAGGGACAAAATGAGCGATTTCGCCACCGCCACGTTCATCGACGCCAACGGCGACGGCTACGTCGACACCGAGTGGGTGGACTTCAACGGGGACGGTTACAGCGACCAGGAGAACTACGACACCAACGGCGACGGCTACACCGACACCGAGTGGGTGGACGCGACCGGGGACGGCGTCGCCGACCAGGAGAACTACGACACCAACGGCGACGGCCGTACCGACGTCACCTACAACGACCTCAACGGCGACGGCTACGTCGACGAGACGCTCGTCGACCTGAACGGCGACGGCGTCGCCGATTACACCGAGACCGCCGGCCCCTTCACCGTCTGACCGCCGGGTCAGGCGCGGACCGGTCTCCACCCGCCTGCCCCGCCTGCCCCGCCTTCCCTGCCTTCCCCGCCTCCTCGCGTACCCGTCCACGACGCCGGATGGTGACGGCGGCCGCCACTGCCAGGTCCGAAAACCGCGATGAAGCGAGAAGCGCATAAGGCATAGGGTCCCGGTATGAACCGGACCATCACCGGCGAACAGCGGACCGCCCGCCTGGCCCTCGCAGCGGCGGGCGCGACCGTCGTCCTGTGGGCCTCGGCCTTCGTCTCCATCCGCAGCGCGGGCGAGCACTACTCACCGGGCGCGCTGGCGCTGGGGCGGCTGCTGGTGGGCTCCCTGGTACTCGGCGCCCTCCTGGCCGCGCGGCGCGAGGGATGGCCGCCGCGTGCCGCCTGGCCGGGCATCGCCGGCTCCGGCATCCTCTGGTTCGGCCTCTACATGGTCGCGCTCAACTGGGGCGAGCGGGAGGTGGACGCCGGCACGGCGGCCATGATCGTCAACATCGGCCCGATCCTCATCGCGCTGCTCGGCGGGCTGCTGCTCGGTGAGGGCTTCCCGCCGCGCCTGATGGCCGGCATGGCCGTGTCGTTCGCCGGAGCGGTCGTGGTGGGCGTCTCGATGTCCGGCGGCGACGGCGGGTCCTCCCTGCTCGGCGTGCTGCTCTGCCTGGCGGCGGCCGTGCTGTACGCCGCGGGGGTGGTCTGCCAGAAGCCCGCGCTGCGCCACGCTTCGGCGCTCCAGGTGACCACGTTCGGGTGCGTCGTCGGGACGCTGGCGTGCCTGCCGTTCGCGGGGCGGCTCACCGCCGAGCTCGCGGAGGCGCCCCTCGCCGCCACGCTGAACATGGTCTACCTCGGCGTGTTCCCGACGGCGCTCGCCTTCACCACCTGGGCGTACGCGCTGGCCCGGACGACGGCGGGGAAGATGGGCGCGACGACCTACATCGTCCCGGCCCTGGTGGTCCTGATGTCGTGGCTCGTCCTCGACGAGGTGCCGGGGTGGCTGACCGCGGCGGGCGGCGCGCTCTGCCTGGCGGGGGTGGCCGTCTCCCGGGGAGGGGCGAAAGCGGCGGTCCGGCGGTTTCGGGGACGGGGCGCCGCGGAGAAGACGGCGGTTCCACGCTCCTGACGTTCCGCACGGTTCCCGGAGGCCCTCCGGAGGATTCTCCGAATCCATCCGCCCCGTCCTGTCACAACCGTACGGGCGGATGTGTCCAACCAGGGTGAGAAGCGTTCCACCTGCGGAAGGACACAACGATCGTGAATACCGTCGAGGTCCTCGACTCCCACATGGCCTACACCGAGACCGGCGAGGGTGAGGCGGTGGTGTTCCTGCACGGCAACCCCACCTCGTCGCACATCTGGCGGAACGTGGTCCCGCACGTCGCGGACCGGGCGCGCTGCCTGGCTCCGGACCTGATCGGCATGGGGGCCTCCGGCAAGCCGGACATCGCCTACCGTTTCGCCGACCACGCCCGCTACCTGGACGCCTGGTTCGACGCCCTCGGCCTGGACCGGGCCGTGCTGGTCGGCTACGACTGGGGCGGCTCGCTCGCCCTGGACCTGGCGGCCCGCCATCCCGGCCGGGTCCGGGGCGTGGTGCTGCTGGAGGCGTTCGTGCGGCCCATGAGCTGGGCGGAGTATCCGGCCCCGGCGGTCCCGTTCTTCCGGGCGCTGCGCACTCCCGGGGAGGGCGAGCGGATGGCGCTGGAGGAGAACTGGTTCATCGAGACCGCCCTGCGCGCCACCAACTCCGGCATCTCCGACGCCGACCTGGCCGTCTACCGGACCCCGTACCCGGATCCCGTCTCCCGGCGCCCGCTGCTGCAGTGGCCCCGGGAGATCCCGCTGGACGGCGAACCGGCCGATGTGCGGGACCGCTTCCTCGCCTACGGTGACTGGATGGCCGACACCCCGCACGTGCCGAAGCTCCTGCTCACCGTCGAGCCGGGCAGCCTGGTCTCCCCGGAGATCGTGGCCTGGTGCCGGGCGAACGTGGCGGGGCTCGAGGTCGAGGGCGTCGGACCGGCCGGGCACCACGTCCCCGAGGACCGGCCGGGCGAGATCGGCCGGTCGGTCGCGCGCTGGCTGGCCCGGCACCGGCTGACCGGTGCCCCCGAGGCCGGTGCGCGCGAGACCGCGGCTTCGGGGCCGCCGCTTCGGAGGTCGGTGCGCGCGAGGCGGTTCGGTGAGCGCGCCCGAGGACGAGGTCGCGCTCGTCGGCCGGGCGGTCGGCGGGGACACGGAGGCGCTGGAGGAGGTCGTCCGCCGCGTTCAGGACCCCGTCTACCGGCTCGCCCTGCGCATGGCCGGGCGGCCGGCCGACGCCGAGGACGCGGTCCAGGAGATCCTGATCCGCGTCGTCACCCGGCTGTCCTCCTGGCGGGCGGAGGCCTCGCTCGTCACCTGGGCGTACCGGATCGCGGTGAACCACCTGCTGAACCTGCGGCGGACGTCCTACGAGCACCGCGGGATCACCTTCGAGGTCCTCGGCGAGAACCTGGCCGAGGGACTCGCCGCCGCGGACCACCAGGGGCCGGAGGCCGAACTGCTCACCAAGGAGGTACGGCTCGGCTGCACACAGGCGATGCTGCAGTGCCTCGACCGGTCCGAACGCGTCGCCTACGTGCTCGGTGAGGTCTTCGAGCTCCCCGGCGAGCAGGCGGCGTGGATCCTGGAGATCAGTCCCGCCGCCTACCGCAAGCGCCTGGAGCGCGCCCGCAAGCGCATCCGCGCGTTCATGTCGGCCACCTGCGGGCTCGTCAGCCGGGACGCGGCCTGCCGGTGCGCCCGGCGGGTGGAGAGCGCGGTCGCGCACGGCCGCGTCGACCCGCGCAGACCGGTCTTCGCCGGACACGCCGTCACGGACGCCCGTCCCGGAGCGGTCACCGTCGCCGACGGGGCCCGGCAGATGCGCCGCCTGCACGACGCCGCCACGGTCATGCGGAGCCACCCCGCCTACGCCGCCCCGCGCGCCCGGTCCGAGGCGGTGCTCTCGCTCCTGCGCTCCGGCCGCTATCCCCTCCTGTCCGCAGTGCCCGCAGTGCCCGCAGCGTCTGCCAGACCCGTCAGGCCCGCAGAGCCCATGGAGCCCGCCGCGCCCGCCGGAGAGCTTCCACGCCTTCGAGGTCCAGCCGGCCGTACCGGTCACGGGCCGACCGGATGATCACCGTTCGGCGGAGGTGGGGCAGAGATGCGGCGCGGCGGCCGTGGGGCCGCCGCGCCGCGGGCGAGGTGCTCCGGGGGCCCGGAGGTCAGCCCGCGCTGCAGGAGACCGTCGGCCAGGTCCAGTTGCCGTTGTGCTGGATCGTCACGCCGAAGTTGTTGCCGCTGCCGTTGGGCCTGGCGGTCAGCACCTGGGAGCTGGGGTAGCTCGCGCTGATGTTCCAGGTGCTGAGGACCTTGGCGGGGGACGGGACGTTCATCGTCACGGTCCAGTTGCTCGAACCGCTGACCGCGACGTTGAGGTTGTACCGGTCGCCCCACTGCTGACCCGCGGAGAGCGACGCGGTGCAGCCGCCGCCACCACCGCCGTTGTTACCGCCGCCGCCGTTGTTGCCCCCACCGCCGTTGTTGCCGCCGCCGGAGGAAGTGCCCAGCGTGATGTTGGAGCTCCCGCTGCTCTGGTATCCCTCCGTCGCCATGATCATGTAGTCGTGGCTGCCCAGGTTCATCCCGTGGCGGGCCCACGCGTCGAAGTGGTTGCCGGAGGTGATGGTGCCGCCCGTCTTCTTCGACTGCCGGACGCTCCAGTACTGCTTGAAGGTCCGGGTGCCCTCGATGGAGGGGGCGTTGGTGCGCGTCGTCTCGTAGATGTCGTACGTGCCGCCGTCGCTGGTGACGGTGCCCTTGTACGTCCCCGTGGGCCGGTAGGTGCCCCAGTTGTCGACGATGTAGTACTCCACGAGCGGGTTCCTCGTCCACCCGTAGAGCGTCAGGTACGCGTTGCCGGACGGGTTGAAGCTGCCCGAGTAGGACACGGTCCGGCGTCCGCCGGTGCTCCAGCCCTTGCCCGCGACGAAGTTCCCGGTGTTGCGCCAGGAGGTGCTGTAGTTGCCGCCGGATCCCAGCTCCATGGAGACCGTTCCGGGGCTGTCGGTCCAGAACGAGTAGAAGTAGCCGTTGTTGTTGCCGGTCTGGTTCGAGGATATGGGCGCGGCCGCGTCGGCGCTGCCGGGCAGCATCGCGGTGGCCGCGGCCAGCGCCACGGCGCAGACGCCGCGGGCGAACAGCCTGGCACGGCTGGTTCTGCGGCTCTCAGGGTGGGTGGGGGCGTCGTTCATGTGCTGCTTCCTCCTCGTGAAGGCCCGCAGGGGGTGGCCGGCGCGGTGCGACCCGACGGTGGCGGTGGCCGAGGTGGCGGCCACCGCGCATCGGCGTCGTACGGCGCGGCGGAGGCCGGTCGGTCGTCGGATGGCCGACGACCGCAGAACCGGGCCACGGTGGGTGACCCGGATCGGCAGGAGTCGGGTCTGCCGACGGTGACAGTGTTCGCCCCGGCCTTGAAAGTTGTCAACAAAGTCCGAAAGTTTCGAAGCCTTCGCGTCGTCCGAGGGTTTTCAGGGGAAGGGATTCACCTGCTGATCCATGGTCAGGGGCCGATCAGCGAGGAAGGTGGCGGATGAAAATTTCAGACTTTCCTGCGATCATGCTGCACGAGTTGGGTGGGGAAAGCCCGGCGTCTCCCGGTCAGGAGTCCCGGCGGCGCAGCGTCAGGTAACCGCCGAGGAGCGCTGCGGCGGTCCAGAGCGCCAGGACGCCCATCCCGGTCCACGGGCCGTAGGGGCGGCCGAACCGCGGGTCCCCAGGCGGGCCGGTGAGGTGCATGATCACCATTCCGGCCTGGTCCGGCAGGAACTGCATGACGGTCTTCACCTTCGGGACGTTGCCGAGCCCCTGCGAGCCGAGGAAGAGCAGCGGGAGCAGAACCCCGAGCGAGAGTGCGGAGCCGCGCAGCATCGTGGCCACCCCCGTCGCGAACAGGGTGATGAGCGTCAGGTAGAGGCACGCGCCGATCATGGCCTCCACCGCCCCGTCCGCGCCGATGGAGACGCCGATCGGGCCGAGCGCCGCCTGCGACACCAGGAACGCGGCCGGTACGGTGACCAGCGAGAAACCGAGGAGCAGCGGCACCTCGGCGAGCAGCTTGCCGCCGTAGAACAGGCCGCGCCGGGGCACCGCCGCCAGGGAGGAGCGGATCGTCCCGGAGGAGTACTCCCCGCCGATCACGAGCACCCCGAAGGCCACCAGGGGGAGCTGGCCGAGGGTCAGGCTGTAGAAGGCGGCGAAGAGCGGGTCGAAGGGCCTCGCGGGGTCGGGCGTCATGTCGGCGAAGGTGAGCCCGATCAGGTGGGCGAGACCGACGCTGAGGGCGGCGGCCAGGAGGAAGAGCCAGAGGGTCGACCGCACGGTCCGCAGCTTGACCCACTCGGCGGCGAGGACCGCCCACACGGCGCCCACCGTCGTCCCCGGGTCCGTCTTCCCTTCGACGGCCGCGTCCATCGCTGCTTCCGCTTGGGTCTCTGCTTCCGCGCGGGCGTCCGCTTCCGCGCGGGCGTCCGCTTCCGCGCGGGCGTCCGCTTCCGCGCGGGCGTCCGTTCCCGTACCTGCTCCCGCGTCCGCCGACGTGCTCATCGGTCCGCACCCCCGGCCCGGTACTCCACGGACTCACCGGTGAGCCGCATGAACGCCTCCTCCAGGGAGGCCGTCCGCGTGCCGATCTCGTGCACCGTCAGGCCGCGGGCCGCAGCCAGTTCGCCGACCTTCGCGGCCTCGGTTCCGTAGGCCTCCAGCGCGCCGTCCGCCGCCTGCCGTACCGGGATTCCGGCCTCGGCCAGCATGTCGCGCATGCGTTTCGGCTGCGGCGTACGGATCCGGATGTGCGAGCGGGAGTTCGCCTCGATGAACTCGGGCACGGTGGTGTCGGCGAGCAGCCGTCCGCGGCCGATCACGATCAGGTGCTCCGCGGTGAGGGCCGTCTCGCTCATCAGATGGCTGGAGACGAACACCGTACGGCCCTCGGCGGCCAGTTCTTTCATGAGCCGCCGGATCCACAGGACGCCCTCGGGGTCCAGCCCGTTGACCGGTTCGTCGAACAGCAGCACCGGCGGGTCGCCGAGCAGTGCCGCGGCGATGCCGAGCCGCTGGGACATGCCCAGGGAGAAGCCCCCGGCCCGCCTTCCGGCCACGCTCTCCAAGCCCGTCAGCTCCAGGACCTTCCGTACCCGGGTCGCGGGCAGGCGGTTGCTCCGAGCCAGCCAGAGCAGGTGGTGGTAGGCGCTGCGTCCGCCGTGCACGGCCCCGGCGTCCAGCAGCGCCCCGACGTGGCGCAGCGGTTCGGGCAGGTCGCGGTAGCGCCGTCCGCCGATGAGGACGCGGCCCGCGGTGGGACGGTCGAGGCCCAGCATCATCCTCATCGTGGTGGACTTGCCGGCGCCGTTCGGCCCGAGGAAGCCGGTCACCCGGCCGGGCCGCACCGTGAAGGACAGCTCGTCGACCGCGACCGTGCCGCCGTAGTGCTTGCTGAGGTTGCGTACTTCGATCACCAGGCCGACGCTACGGACGGGCCTGGGTCCGGGCAGTCCCCGAAAGTCGCCGGCCCCGTCCTCGAAAGTCGTCTTCCGGAGACGCGGTTCCGTCGGCGGGAGCCGGTGGCCGGTCGGAGGGCGGGGCTCGTCACTCGCGCGGGGAACGCCGGAAGCGCCGGGAACGTAGCCTGCTGCCCATGGGCCGACATCTCCTCGCCGCCGCCGTGGTCCTGGCCGACACCGTGTTGCTGGCGGCCGTCCACAGAGGTGACCTGCCCCTGTGGGCGGCGCCGGTGTACGCGGCGGCCGCCGCGCTGGTGCTCGTGCTCCGCCGCCGGTCCCCGCTCGCCGCCCTCGTGGCCGCGACGACGCTCGCCGCTCTGTCCGCGGGAGGGTACGCCCTCCTGCTGTGGGCCTCCTACCAGGCCGGGCGCGCGATGCTCTCCCGGTGGAGCACGGCCGTGGCCGCCGGTGCCGGCTTCGGCGGCTTCGCCGTACAGTTCGCCGTCCGGCAGACGGACCCGCGGATGCTTCCCCACCTCGTCACGACCTGTCTCGTCTTCGTGGCGCTGCCGCTGCTGGCGGGACGGTATCTAGCCCAGCACGATCGGCTGGTGTCGGCGCTCGCCCGGCACAACCGCGAGCTCCGCGGCAACCGGGAGCTGCTCGCCCAGCGGGAGCGGCTGCGCGAGCGGCTGCGGATCGCCCGGGAGATGCACGACTCCCTCGGCCACCGGCTCAGCCTGGTCTCCGTCCAGGCGGCGGCGCTGGAGGTCTCGCCGCTCCCGCCGGAGCAGCGGCAGGCCGTGCTACGGCTGGCGGAGGCGGCGCGCGGCGCCATGGACGAGCTCCACGAACTGGTGGGGGAACTGCGCACGGACGACGAGGCGCACGGACGGTCCTCGCCCGGCGTGGAGATGATCGGCGGGGTGGTGGCGGAGTTCCGGGCGGCCGGGGTGCCGGTGGAGTTGCGGCGGCGAGGGGAGCCCCGGCCGCTCTCGTCGGCGGCGGGGCAGGCGGCGTACCGGGTGGTCGAGGAAGGACTGACCAACGCGGCCAAGCACGCTCCGGGGCGGCAGGTCACGGTGAGCGTCGAGTGGGAGCCCGACGCGCTGCTGCTCACCGTCGCCAACCCCCTTCCGGAGTCCTCGGGCCGACCAGACACTTCCAATCTGCCGGGCGTCCCGGATCAGCCGGATCTCCCTGATCCCCCGGGACCTCCGGCCGCCGGCGCCGGGTACGGCCTGGCCGGGCTGAACGAGCGGGCACGGTCGGCCGGGGGGTTCCTGGACCACGGGCCCCGCTCCGGCGGAGGGTTCCGGCTCTTCGCGATGCTGCCCACGCTGGACGCCGACGTCATCGAGGAGGCCGGGGCCGTGCCGGAGGACGTCGAGGGCGACGGGAGCCCGCCCCCCATCGGCCGCGTCCGCCCGGTCGTCGTCGGGGCGGCCACCGCGGTCCTGATGTTCGTGCTGCTGCCCGCGATCATGCTGCTGGGAGTGGGCTGAGGTGGCCGGAGGGGCGGCGGGCAGGGGGATCGGC
>NZ_CDRNDK010000104.1:0-16454 GCF_977012225.1 Planomonospora algeriensis
GGTGGCCCCGGCCGCGGTTCCGGCCGCGGTTCCGGCCGCGGTTCCGGCCGCGGTTCCGGCGACGGCGGTGACCGGCGGCGCCTGGATGTGCCGGCCGCTCGCCCCCTCGGCGGGCTCCCCGTTGATGCGCGAGAGCAGGACCGGATCGGCGAGCGCCAGGCACAACGCGACGACGAATCCGACGGCCAGCAACACGATCCCGATGACGGTCATTTCCCTCTCCCCTTCGACGCTTCAAGCATCCGCCGGTGACCGGGGGTCCCGCCTCCGCTGAAGGACCGGTCCTCCGGGGTGGCGTTCGGCCGAACGGCCGATATGTCGCATCAACCATCCGGATTAGGCTCATCGCCCGTGGGGGAATCGCATCGCGTTGTCTACTGGATCCGGCGGCTCAGCGAGATCGCCCTGCTCTGCTGGCTCGGGCTGCTGCTCCTGCTGGACCTCGGGATAGCGGTGGCGGGGAACAGCCCCGGGCATCTGCTCTCCTTCGGCTGCGGCGCCTACGGGATCTACGCGGTGTGGCGCCGCCGCCGGAGCCGCGTCCGGCCCTACGCGATCCTGCTGGGACTGTCGTTCGCCGCCACCGTCGCCGCCGCGATGATCCAGGGCGGCCACGCCGGCCCCGGTCTCGCCGAGACCGGGGCGCTGCTCGTCCTCACCATCGGCGGGCTGCGCTGGATCGAGCCGGTCAAGAACGCGGCGATCTTCGCCGTGGTGGCGATGCTCATGCTGGAGTCCTCCGCCGGCCGGATCGGCGAGTCCGAACCCTCCCTGGCCCTGGGCTTCCTCCTCTTCTTCGCCTGGTCCATGGCCGCCGGCGTCGGCGCCTACCTCCGCTTCCAGATGGAGCGCCGCCGCGAGGCCGTGCACTCGGTACGGCGGGCCGAACGCCTGGAGCTCGCCCGCGAGCTGCACGACCTGGTCGCCCACCACATCACCGGGATCGTGGTCCAGGCGCAGGCGGCCAAGGTCGTCGCCGAGGCGAAGCCGGAGGCGGTGGCCCCCGCGCTCGACGCGATCGCGAACGCCGGGCCGACGCGCTGACCTCGATGCGCCGCCTGGTCGGCGTCCTGCGGGCGGACGAGGCCGCGCGCACCCCCGGCACGCGCCTGGCGGACATGCGCGTGCTCGTGGAGCGGTTCTCGGCCCACGGAGGGCCCAGGGTCGCCTTCGAGGTCGGCCAGGACATCACCGACGACACCCTGCCGCCGGAGGTGCTGACCACCCTCCACCGCGTGCTGCAGGAGTCCCTCACGAACGTCCGCCGCCACGCTCCCGGCACCGGCTGGGTCGAGGCCGACCTGCAGCTGGCCGACCGGTGCGTACGGCTGCGCGTGCGCAACTACGCCTCGGTCTCCGACATCAGGGTCTCCCGCCTCGGCGGCGGCTTCGGCCTGGTCGGCATGGCCGAGCGCGTCGAGGCGCTCGGCGGCCGTCTCTACGCGGGTCCCACCCCCGAGGGCGCCTGGGAGGTGTTCGCCGAGTTTCCCGTTTAGCAGGTGCTCAGTGGGTGACCAGGAAGGCCAGCAGGTCCTGGCGGGTGAGCAGGCCGACGGGCTTGCCGTCGTCGAGGACCACGGCGGCGTCGGCCTTCTCCAGCGCCTCGACCGCGTGCGAGACGGGCTCGCCGGCGCCGATCATGGGGAGCGGCGGGGACATGTGCCCGGCCAGCGGCTCGTCCGGGCGGAGCCGTCCCCGGTAGAGCGCGTCGAGCAGGTCGCGCTCCACGATCGAACCGACCACCTCGGCGGCCATGACCGGCGGCTCCTCCTTCATCACCGGGAGCTGCGAGACGCCGTACTCCCGCATGATGGCGATGGCGGTGTCCACCGACTCGTGCGGGTGCGTGTGCACGAACTCCGGCAGGCCGGTGCCCTTGCGGACCAGCACGTCCCGCACGAGGCCCTCCTCGGAGGAGGTGGTCAGGAAGCCGTAGTCGGCCATCCAGTCGTCATTGAAGATCTTGGACAGGTAGCCGCGGCCGCCGTCGGGCAGCAGCACCACGACCACGTCGTCCGGCCCGGCCTGCTGCGCCACGCGCAGCGCCGCCACCGTGGCCATGCCGCAGGAACCGCCCACCAGCAGGGCCTCCTCGCGGGCCAGGCGGCGGGTCATACCGAAGGAGTCCTTGTCGGAGACCGCGATGATCTCATCGCAGATCGTGGTGTCGTAGGTGGCCGGCCAGATGTCCTCGCCGACGCCCTCCACGAGGTACGGCCGACCGGTCCCGCCGGAGTAGACCGAACCCTCGGGGTCGGCTCCGATGATCTTCACCCGGCCGCCGGAGACCTCCTTGAGGTAGCGGCCGGTGCCGCTGATCGTGCCGCCCGTGCCGACGCCCGCCACGAAGTGGGTGATCCGCCCCTCGGTCTGCTCCCAGATCTCCGGGCCGGTGGTGTGGTAGTGGCTCTCGGGGTTCTGCGGGTTGGAGTACTGGTCGGGCTTCCAGGCGTTGGGGACCTCCCTGGCCAGCCGGTCGGAGACCGAGTAGTAGGAGTCGGGGTGGTCGGGCGAGACGGCGGTCGGGCAGACGACGACCTCGGCCCCGTAGGCCCGGAGCACGGCGATCTTGTCCTGGGCGACCTTGTCCGGCACCACGAACAGGCACTTGTAGCCGCGCTGCTGGGCCACGATGGCCAGACCGACTCCGGTGTTGCCCGAGGTGGGCTCCACGATCACGCCGCCCGGGCGGAGCGCGCCCGACTTCTCCGCGGCGTCGATCATGCGCACCGCGATGCGGTCCTTCACCGAGCCGCCGGGGTTGAAGTACTCGACCTTGGCGAGCACCTGGGCCGGCAGGCCCGCGGTCACCTTGTGCAGCCTGACGAGCGGGGTGTCGCCCATCAGCTCCACCAGCGAGTCATGTACGCGCATCGCGTTGATCACCTCGAAATACCGAAGCTTTGTCAGCTTGCTCTGTCGGATGCCAAGATCCCAGGGGGTGACCGGGACTCGGCTAGTTTCACCTCAAACGCTACCGCCGCGCCGCGACGCACAGTGTCGCCACGGGTACGACGAAGACACCGGTCACCAGAAGGGCACCACGGCGGAGGAGGGCGCGGACACGTGAGCTGGACACCCGGAGCGGCTCGAGCCGCGCGGCGCATCGCGGCCGCGGCGGCCGTGGGAGGAGGCGGTCTGACCTTGCTCGGTGCGGCCACCTACGGAATCCTGTTCGCCGAGGGCGTGCTGGCCCGGCGGATCGTCGGGCGCCCCCACGGCATGGAGGGGCCTCCCTCGGACGGGGTCTACGGCGAGTTCGGCGGCGAGCCGATCCGGATGGCCATGCTCGGCGACTCCACCTCGGTCGGCCTGGGCATGACCGATCCCGCCGACACCCCCGGCGTGCTCATCGCGTGCGGCGTGGCCGCCGTCGCCGAACGGCCGGTGCGGCTCACCGTGGCCGGCGTGTCGGGGGCCGCCTCCGCCGACCTCGGCGAGCAGGTGGACCGGGCGCTGGAGGCCCGTCCGGAGGTCGCGGTCATCTTCATCGGGGCCAACGACGTCACCACGCAGACCTTCCCCGCGCAGGCCGTACGGCATCTGCAGAAGGCGGTGCGGCGGCTGCGCGAGGCCGGGTCGGAGGTGGTCGTGGGCACCTGCCCGGATCTGGGCACGGTCCGCCCGCTCCCGCAGCCGCTGCGCTGGGTGACCAGGCGCTGGAGCCGGCAGCTCGCCGCGGCGCAGACCGTCGCGGTCATCGAGGCGGGCGGGCGGACGGTGGCCTTCGCCGACCTCCTGGGGGAAGAATTCGAGACAAACCCCCACGAGATGTTCGGACCCGACCGTTACCACCCATCTCGCCGAGGCTACACGCAAGTCGCTTACGCGGTGCTACCGTCTGTTTGCACTGCGTTGGAGCTGTGGCCCGAGCCGCAGCCCGTGCGCGGTCAGTCGGTTTACCTTGCGGCGGCTAAGGCCGCGGAGGAGCCCGGCGCCGAGGTGTCCGCGACCCGGGTCGCCGGTCGAGCCACGGGTCCCCACGGACGATGGGTGACCCTGCTCCGCCGGAGGTCCGAGCCGCTGCCTCACGACGCCTGAGCCCGGTCACCCTCCGCGGCGATGTCGTGACGCCTCGCCCCTTTGGAGTGGATGCTGTGATCCGGCCTCATGCGAAACCAGCGATGGTGCTCGCCGGAGCCCTGGCCCTGGCCGGCTGCTCCGGCAGCGAAGCGGCCACCCCCGACTATCCACGCTGGCACAACACCGAGGTGAACGCCGTCAGCCGCACCGCCACCGCCGGCGGCGTCGCCGCGGCGACGTCGCTCAAACCCGACGGCACGCTGGAGACGGTCGCCCTCGACCTCGACTCCGGCAAGCGGCTGTGGTCCGCCCCCGCGACCATGGCGGGCCGGTTGCCCGGGATGGGGATCCCCGCTCCGGCGATCATCGAGACGGGCCGGGACCAGACCGTCGTCGTCACCGTCGACCCGTCCACGAAGCGGCGGCGGACCGCCGCGCTGGTCGGCCGCGACGCGAAGACCGGGACCGCACGGTGGACCCGGCCGGTCCACTCGACCTTCGGGCCGCAGAAGTGCGGGATGTTCGTGTGCCTGTCGGAGAACACCGCGCTGTCCACGGCCCGGGTCGTCGTGCTCGACCCGGCCACCGGGAGGCCGCGGTGGAGGCTTCCCGGCATCGCGGAGGTGCAGTGGTCCAACGCCTCGCGCGTGGTCTTCCTGCGGCTGGCCCGCAACCCCCTGCTCGAGGCCTACGACCTGCGGACCGGGAAGGTCGTCTGGCAGCAGCCCGTCGAGCAGGCGCTCGGCTCCGGCGTCAACATGTCGGGCGGGTGGTCGTTCGGCTCGACGGCCGAGAACCTCGTCGGCTACGTCGCCCCCTACACCGACCCCAGGACGAAGAAGGTCTCCACCTTCGGGCTCTTCTCCGTGAAGCTCTCCGACGGCTCGGTCAACTGGATCCGCCCCTCGGTCGTACGCGTCTACCCCAGCGGCAGCCCGGGGTTCGCGCCGGTCGTCCGCCCGGTCGACCAGCAGGGCCAGTACGGCGGGTTCGCCCGGCTCGATCCCGAGAGCGGCCGGGTCCTCGGCCAGATCCCGGCGACCGACGTCCCGGGGTCGGGCTGGTGGCTGGCCTTCCCGGCGCGGATGGACCGGATCGGTTTCCTCAAGCACGGCAAGCGCGGGACCGCCTTCGACCTCGCCACCGGCAGGCCGGCCGAGGTCGAGGAGGAGCGCGGCTGGTCCTTCTGCGTCACCGACCCCAAACCCCTCGCGCTCAAGGGACAGGCCCCCGGGTTCTACTCGGTGGCCTCACTGTGCGAGTTCGACCTGGCCACCGGGAAGCGGGTGGCCGACGCGGGCGCCCCGCCCGGCTGGTTCACCGGCAGCCAGAACGGCTGGCGGATCTGGCGCGACGAGAAGGGCGGCCTGCACGGCGTCCAGGACGCCACCGCCACCGCCCCCGGGATGTACGGCTAGCACCCGGACCTTCCACCGCCCCGGGATGTATGGTCGGCCCCCGTCCACCCGCTCGCCCGCTCATGACTGTGCCCGGGTCCCGCCGAACAGCGGGACCCTTTGGCATTCCGTAACAAAGTTCTGTTTCTTCCCACCCCGGGTCGTGGCTTCCGGACTACCGCGCGGTAACCTCCGCAGAGGAGCGATTAACGAACACCCAGGAGAGCAAATGCCCGAGGCAGTCATCGTCGCGACCGCGCGCTCGCCCATCGGACGCGCCTTCAAGGGATCGCTCAAGGACATCCGTCCTGACGACCTGACGGCGCAAATGATCAAGGCCGCACTGGCCAAGGTCCCCCAGCTCGACCCGAACACCATCGACGACCTGATGCTGGGCTGCGGCCAGCCGGGCGGCGAGCAGGGCTTCAACATGGCCAAGGTGGTCTCCACCCTGCTCGGCCTGGACGGCGTACCCGGCACCACGGTCAACCGCTACTGCTCGTCCTCGCTGCAGACCACCCGGATGGCCATGCACGCCATCAAGGCGGGCGAGGGCGACATCTTCGTCTCGGCGGGCGTGGAGTGCGTCTCCCGTCTCGTCAAGGGCAGCGCCGACGGCGTGTCCGACACGCAGAACCCGCTCTTCCTCGACGCCCAGGCCCGGGGGAAGCAGGCCGCCGAGGGCGGCGCCCCGGTCTGGCGCGACCCCCGCGAGGACGGCGCGCTGCCCGACATCTACATCGCGATGGGCCAGACCGCGGAGAACGTGGCCGGCCTCAAGGGCGTCTCCCGCCAGGAGCAGGACGAGTTCGGCGTCCGGTCCCAGAACCTCGCCGAGAAGGCCATCGCCAACGGCTTCTGGGAGCAGGACATCACCCCGGTCACCCTGCCGGACGGCACCGTGGTCAGCAAGGACGACGGTCCCCGCGCCGGCACCGCCTACGAGGCCGTCTCCCAGCTCAAGCCGGTGTTCCGCCCCGACGGCACCGTCACGGCGGGCAACTGCTGCCCGCTGAACGACGGCGCCGCCGCCGTGATCGTGATGAGCGACACCAAGGCCGCGGAGCTGGGCATCACGCCGCTCGCCCGCGTCGTCTCCACCGGCGTCAGCGGCCTGTCCCCCGAGATCATGGGCCTGGGGCCGGTCGAGGCCAGCCGGCAGGCCCTGGCCCGGGCGGGCATGTCCATCGACGACGTGGACCTGGTCGAGATCAACGAGGCCTTCGCCGCCCAGGTCATCCCGTCCTACAAGGAACTGGGCATCGACCTCGACCGGCTCAACGTCAACGGGGGCGCCATCGCGGTGGGCCACCCGTTCGGCATGACCGGCGCCCGGATCACCTCCACGCTGATCAACAGCCTCCGGTTCCACGACAAGTCCATCGGTCTGGAGACCATGTGCGTGGGCGGCGGCCAGGGCATGGCCATGGTCCTGGAGCGCCTCAGCTAGCTCCCGCCCCCTGGAGCCGTCAGCCGTGGACGTCGGGACCGGCGCGGGTGAGGTCGATCCTCACGATCACCCGCCGGTTCCGCTCCATGGCCGGTCGAGATCCATGGGCTCATCATCCCCGCGCAGGCCAGGACTCCGCCACCGGTGGCGGCGGAGTCCTGGCGAGACGGCGAGTCAGAAGTGGTGACGGCGGTGCCGCTCGTGCTCGTGCACGATGGCGGCGGCGTAGCCGTGGGTCAGTCCGTGCTCTGCGGCGAGCCAGTTGGCGCGCTCGTCGCAGCGAAGGAACGACGGACCGTTGTCGATGGCTTGAAACCACTCGGGGAGTGCGCGTCCCGTGATGTCCGGGACCCTTGCGATCAGCTTGCTGTGCGTCTCCGGTGAGTGGTTCAGCGGCATGGGCACCTCCACGGATAAGGCTCCTTTGCTCGACAGTGCCTCACGACACTACGGATGGCAAGACCTGCGGCGGGTCTTCTGTCACATTCCGTTGATCTCCAGATGCGTTTCGTTCACAATGTGCCCGTTTTCGCATAGAAAAACCCCACCGGGAGGATCCGGTGGGGTTTGTCCGCTTATCAGAGCGTCTGATCAGTCGCTGCTGCTGAAGTAGCTCAGCAGACGGAGGATCTCCAGGTAGATCCAGACCAGGGTCACCGTCAGGCCGAAGGCCATCAGCCAGGAGTACTTCGCCGGGGCGCCCATCCGGACGCCCTGCTCGACCTGGTCGAAGTCGAGCAGCAGGAAGAAGCAGCCGATCAGGATCGCCGCGACGCTGACGAGGTAGCCGATCGGGCCGGCCTCACGCAGGCCCAGACCGCCCTGGATGAAGAAGCTCGCGACCCAGTTGACCAGCAGCGCGGCCATCAGGCCGAGCGCCGCCGCCACGACGAACTTGGTGAACTTCGGCGTCACCCGGACGATGCGCAGGGAGTAGACGGTGAGCATCCCGCCGAAGGCCAGGGCGGTGCCGAGCACGGCCTGGATGACGATGCCGGGGTAGATGCTCTCCATCATGTGGCTGATCACGCCGACGGCGACGCCGTAGGCGACCGAGTAGCCGAGGATCAGCGCCGGGTTGGTGCTCTGCTTGAACGAGATCACCAGGGCCAGCACCAGGCCGACGAGCACGCCGACCATCGCCGCGCCCCAGCCGAGGTTGAGCGCCCAGGCCGCGGCGGCCGAGACGACGAGCGTGCCCAGGGTGATGAAACCCCGCACGACCACGTCGTCGATCGTCATGGCCCGCTGCGCGGGCGGTGCGTACGACGGGCTGTCGTACATGCCCTGAAGCTGCTCAGGGGTCGGGGTCGGCCCGCCCCAGGCCTGCTGGCCGTGGGGTTGCCGCTTGAATACGGGGTTCTTGCTCTCCATCGCTGCCTCCACGCTGCGACCTACACGATCAGCGTATTCGATCGTTCGTCACACAGCCGTATCGTGCTGATATCCATCGTGCGCGATTGGCCGTACGGCTACCGCCGTCTTCTCCAACGACCGGATCCCCTTCTGAGTTCCCGGTTCCCGCCGTGACCTCACGACATCCCGCGAAAGGACGCCGCTCCACCGGCGGATCCCGCACCCGGGACGGGTGAGTGCCCCCGGCGGGACTCGAACCCGCACCTCGACCCTTTTAAGGGGTATGCCTCTGCCATTGGGCTACGGGGGCGCCGCAATCATACGTAACGGACCACTCGGGCGTAACCGCTCGCGCCATCCGCCCCACGATTACCGGGTCCGTCCGATGGAAGGACCGGGTCCCGCGGGGGCCGGCACGATGACCGGCACGACCCCCTGGAACCCGGCGACCGGGTCCCCCGCCGGGGCTCAGGTCGTCGCCGCCGCGCGGAACTCCTCCCGCGGGGCCTCGATCTCCCCCAGCGAGACGGTCTCGCGCTTGAAGAACAGCGCCAGGGTCCAGTCCGCCATCACCCGGACCTTGCGGTTCAGCGTCGGCACCCGCGACAGATGGTAGGTGCGGTGCATGAACCATGCGGGCAATCCGCGAAGCTTGACGCCGTAGACGTTGGCGACGCCCTTGTGCAGGCCCAGACCGGCGACCGATCCGACGTACTTGTGCCGGTAGTCGGCCAGCTCCTGCCCGTGCAGGTGGCGGGTGATGTTGTCGGCGAGCACCTTGGCCTGGCGGACCGCGTGCTGGGCGTTGGGCGCGCAGTACTGGCCCGGGTTGGTGACGTCGGGCACCCCCGCCACGTCTCCCGCGGCGAAGGCGTCCTCGACCCCGACCACGGTCAGCCGGGTGCTCGTCTTGATCCGGCCCCGCTCGTCCAGCGGCAGGTCTCCGGCGTTCACGACCGGGCTCGGCTTCACGCCGGCGGTCCACACGATGGTGGCCGACTCGAACTCGTCACCGTCGGAGAGCTTGACCAGACCGCCCTCGCAGGACTCCAGCCGGGTGTTCATCTTGACCTCGATGCCGCGCTCACGCAGCTGCTCGGCGGTCCACATGCCCATCTCGGGGCCGACCTCGGGCAGGATGCGGTCGGTCGCCTCGACCAGGACCCAGCGCATGTCCTCACGCCGGACGTTGTGGTAGTAGCGAGCCGCGTCGAGCGCCATGTCCTCCAGCTCGGCCAGGGCCTCGATGCCCGCGAAGCCGCCGCCGACCACGACGAACGTCAGCGCCCGGCGGCGCAGGGCCTCGTCGCCGTTGCTCTCCGCCCGGTCGAGCAGGCCGAGCACCCGGTTGCGCAGGGCGATCGCCTCGCCGACCGTCTTGAAGCCGATCGCGGCGTCCGCCAGCCCCGGGATGGGCAGCGTGCGGGAGACCGAGCCGGCGGCCATCACCACGATGTCGTAGTCGATCTCGTAGGGGGTGCCGACGTTCGGCTCGAAGTACACGCGCTTGGCCTCATGGTCGATCTTGGAGGCCTTGCCGTTGAGGATCGTCGCCTTCGGCAGGACCCGGCGGAGCGGGACCACCACGTGGCGGGGCGAGAGGTTGCCGGCCGCCGCCTCGGGGAGGAAGGGCTGGTAGGTCATGTGGGATTCGGGGGTCAGGACGGTGATGCGCACACTGCCCTCGCGCAGCTCCCTGCGGAGCGTGCGCTGCAGCCGCAGCACGGTGTAGAGGCCGACATAGCCGCCACCGACGACCACGATGTGCTTGGAGTTGCGGTTCACTTCGGTGCCATCCTTCGGTCCGAGGCTTTGTGAAAGCTTTCACAAGCATACGTCGGACTTTCCGATCACACCAGGGCACCCTCTGGGAATTTCCTCCAAAATTATGCAAAGCGGACTATTCGCTCTTCATTTCAGAGGAAAATTCTACGATTGTTCTGTTTTGTGATGGACCTCACAGACCTCGCAAGGTATTCGCCCTGGTGAAGATCTGGTCGAGCATCCCGGCCGTCACCCGGCCGGTGAAGGTGTTCTGCTGGCTGGGGTGGTAGCAGCCGAGAAGATGGACGGAAGTTCCCCCGCGGGAGAGCTCGATCTCGGTGCCGTGCCCGAAGGCGGGCCGCGGTCGCGGCAGGGCGTACCCGGCCTCCCGCAACGCGGGCCAGACGGCCTGCCAGGCGAACCCGCCCAGGGCCACCACCACCCGCAGGCTCTCCGCGACCAGCTCGACCTCGCGGGCCAGCCAGGGGAAGCAGGCGGTCCGCTCCTGCGGAGCCGGCTTGTTGTCCGGCGGCGCGCACCGCACCGCGGCCGCCATCCGGGCGCCGAGAAGCCGCTGTCCGTCCCCCGCCCGGACACTGGTCTCCTGCGCGGCCAGGCCCGTCCGGTGCAGCGAGGCGAACAGCCAGTCCCCGCTCCGGTCCCCGGTGAAGATCCGCCCGGTCCGGTTGCCGCCGTGCGCGGCCGGGGCCAGCCCCACGATCAGGATCTCCGGCCTCTCCTCACCCCACCCGGCGACGGGTCTGCCCCAGTAGGTCTCCGCGGCGAACGCCCGCCGTCTGACCGTCGCGACCTCCTCGCGCCACTCCACCAGGCGCGGGCAGGCGCGGCAGACCGACTGGCGGGCCGTGAGCTCGGCGAGGGTACGGCTCGCCGACGCGAGCCCTCCCACCTCACCCGGGTCGTGCGCGACGGGCGTGTCCGGCCGGGCCGGGTCGCCCGGCCATCCGGTCCCCGGAGGAACGAAGGTCATGTCCCGATCGTGCCACCGTACGGCTCCGCCCGGGAGCGGAGCCGTACACCGGGGGACGGCGGCCGGCGGCGGGTGTCCGGTGAGCGTCCGGTGCGGCGGCGGGCCGCGCCGGGACCGGGCCTGCGACGGGACCGGGCCGCTGGCGGGAAGCGGCGGGCAAAAGGAAACGGCGCCCGCACGGAGCAGGCGCCGCCTCTGTCACATCTTCCTCAGCTCACGCCGAGGCCTTCGGTCCGTGACTCAGGCACCGGCCGGAGTCGTGGACTTCTCCTCCGCCGGAGCGGAGGTGGTGTCGGCCGGCTTGGGCTCGGGCTTGGGCTCGGGCTCGGGCTTGGGCTCCGGCTTCGGCTCGGGCTTCGGCTCGGCGCAGGCCGGCGCGAAGCTGATCGAACCGGCGTCGCCGTGGGCCCGCAGCGTGACGACGCCGCCCTTCAGGCCGTTCGACGACCCGCTGTACGAGACCGACTCGAGACCGCCGCGGCGGCCGAACTCCGCGTAACCGCTGCCGACGACGCTGCCGTTCACGAGCCACTCGTAGCGGACCTTGGCCGGACCGGTGGCGCGGATGCTGCCGGAGGCGGTCAGGGTCGCGCTCGGGCAGCCGGCCTCGGCCTGCTTGGCCGTCAGGTTCCCGACCTTGACCGTCGTGTGGTGGCCGTGGTCCGGAACGTGCGGCTTCGACCAGTCCTTGCACCAGATCTTGAACCCGGCGCTGTCGGAGCTGTCGCGGTAGCGGTCCCCGACCTGCAGGGTCGCCACGCCGCGCAGGGTCTCCCGCGTACGGATCACGTGGTAGACGTTGCGCGAGCCGTCCACGCGGACGGTGCCGCGGTCGACGACGTGGCCGTTGACCAGCCAGCGGTAGTGCACCCAGCGCGGGCCGGAGGTGCTGATGCGGCCGACCAGGGTGGCCTTGCAGTTGGCCTCGTTCACCCACACCTTGGTGTACAGGCGGTGGTCGTTGACCTCGTGCTTGTAGCCGTCGCCGTGGCCCTCATCGCAGGAGACCTTGAAGTAGGCCTTCTTCGAGGTGGCCTTGCGCGGCGCCAGGACCTGCAGCGCCTGCCAGCCCTTGGTGTCGCCACCGATCTTGTGGGTCTCCTTCACCGTGACGTACTTGACGCCCTTGCCCACGGTGAAGGTCTTGACCGAGCTCTTGGAACCGTTGCCACGCAGCCACCGGTAGGCGACCGTGGTGTTGCCCTTGACGGCCTTCACCTTGATCCTCGAGGAGAAGGTGACCCGTACCGGGCAGTCACCCCTGTAGTTCGAGAGGGAGACCTTGGGGGTACCGACGGAGACCGCCGGCTTGGTGTGCGAGGAAGTCGCCTTCCCCGCGGTGGACGTACTGGCCGCCGCTGCGGGCGTGGCCAGCAGGCCCGTCGCCATCGTCGCCAGCATGGCCGCGCCGGCTCCGACGGCGGCCAGCTTGCGCGCTAGACCGGACTTCATGAGGGGATGCTCCGTTTCGTTAGGAAGCGGGTGCGCTCCGGAGACGGTTGCCGCCCCGACACCAGCTGTGCCGGGCCCCACGGCAAAGCCTCGCTAAAGCTTCTTTACCTAACCATAAAACGGATGGATCACTCAATACTCCAACTAAACGCGTTTTGTCCAGATATTGTCACTCTTTGCTGAGGCCCCAGGCGATTCCATCGAGGATGTCCCGCTCGCTGACGACCACCTCGGCGAAGCCGTACCGCTGCAGGATCCGATCCAGGATGAGCGCGCCCGCCCCGATGACGTCGGCCCTGCCGGGGTGCATGACCGGTACGGCCAGCCGCTCGGAATGGGACATTTCAAGCAAACGGTGCGATATTTCGCTTGCCCGATTTGCCGGGATTCGCGAGTGGTGGATTCTGTCCGCGTCGTATTCGTCCAGCTCAAGAGCGATTCCGGCGACGGTGGTCACCGAACCCGCGAGCCCGACCATGGTCAGCGCCCGCTCCACCGGCACCTCCTCCGCGACCCGGTCGAGCGCCTCGTCGATGTCCGCGGTCATGGCCTCGACGGCCTCGGCCGAGGGCGGGTCGCCCGCCCCGCGCAGATGCCGCTCGGCCAGCCGGACGCAGCCGATGTCCACCGAGAGCGCCGCCTCCACATGCGTCGAGCCGACCACGAACTCCGTGGAGCCTCCGCCGATGTCCACCACGAGGTACGGCGGGCGGGTGCCGACGGGAGTGGGCAGGCCGGTCTCGGGCGAGAGGCTCACCAGGTCCCCGGTCGCCCCGGAGAACGACAGCTCCGCCTCCTCCGCGCCCGTGACCACCTCGGGATCGACCCCGAAGATCTCCCGCACGCCGTCGGCGAAGTCCTGCCGGTTGGCCGCGTCCCTGGTGGCGCTGGTGGCCACCACGCGGACCGCGACGGCCCCGTGGTCCTCGATCAGCCCGGCGTAGCCGCGCATCGCGGCGAACGTCCGCTCCAGCGCCTCCGGGGCCAGCCGCCCCGTCTCGTCCACCCCCTGGCCGAGCCGGACGATCTCCATCCGCCGCTCGACCTCGTGCAGCGAGTCCTGGTGGATGTCCGCGATCAGCAGCCGGACGGAGTTGGTACCGCAGTCGATCGCGGCGACACGGGTCACTGGTCGTCCTCCTCGGAGTCTGTCGTGCGGGACGCGTCCGCCCCCTCCACCTGGCAGCACGGACCGTCGGCCCACCACTCGCCGAGCGCGCCGAGCGCCTCACGGCCGAAGGGGTTGGTCCCCGGCGCCGCCAGCTCGTGCGCGACCAGCGCGTGCAGGCACTTGACCCGGTCGGGCATGCCGCCGCTGCTCTGCATGCCCCGGGGCAGCGGTTCCAGTCCCTCCGCGGCGGCCGCCTTGTCCCGGCGTGCGACGTAGTCCTCGTGCGCCAGCCGGTAGGCCTCGGCCAGCTCCGGGTCCCCGGCCAGGCGCTCCCGCATCTCCCGCATCATCCCCGTGCTCTCCAGGGTGCCGATGGCGGAGTTGGCCCGGGGGCAGGTCAGGTAGAACAGCGTCGGGAAGGGGGAGCCGTCCGGCAGCCGCGGCGCGGTCTCCACCACGTCCGGCAGCCCGCACGGGCAGCGGTGCGCCACCGCCCGCAGTCCTCTCGGCGCCCGGCCGAGCTGCTGTTCCACCGCCGCCACGTCGCGGTCGTCGACCATTCAGCACACCCCCTGGAAACGGCGTCCAGGCTATCGCCCCGCGGACCCCGTCAGAGGCGGCCGGTCACCCTCCGGGCCGCGCCGCGCCGGTCCCGTCCCCGGAGGCGGGGGCCCTGCGCCCCTTGCCCGTGTCCGCGGCCTCGACCGACTCCCAGAGCGTCTGGTACCACGGCGGGACGGCCGCCTTCTTCTGCGCGGTGGTGCCCTTCCCGCCCGCCGGCTCGTCGTTCATCACGACGTAGCACTTCTTCCCCGGCTCGCAGTAGAACAGCCGTTCCCGGGCTATCTGCTTCTTGTAGCCGGGGTCCTGCAGCTGCCGGTGCCGGTCCTCCAGCTCCTTGAGCGCCGCCAGTTCCCTGGCCTTGTCCTGCTCCAGCTGGGCGATGTTGCGGCGCAGCGCGATGTACTCCCTCACGGGGTAGGCGAGGCTCATCGCGATCGCGCACACCACGACCGCGAGCACCGCGGCCCGCGCCGTCAACTGCGGCCTCTTCGCCTTGCCGACGGCGACGCCGACGCGTCGCGGCTCGGGGGCCGGTAACCGCTGCCTTCCCTCGTCGCTCATCCGCTGCGCTCCTTCGCTCCTCAGTCCAGGCACCGGAGCCCCCTCGCGGATCCCTCCCTGCTGCTCCGCCGTGCCGGTACGGCTCGCGCCCGGGATGGAGGACGGGCGCGAGCCGTACGCTGCCAAGCTAGCGCTGGAAGCGCGGGAACGCGGCGCGGCCCGCGTAGCGGGCGGCGTCGTCCAGGAGCTCCTCGATGCGGAGCAGCTGGTTGTACTTGGCCACCCGGTCGGAGCGGGCCGGGGCGCCGGTCTTGATCTGGCCGCAGTTGGTGGCCACGGCGAGGTCGGCGATCGTGGTGTCCTCGGTCTCACCGGAGCGGTGGCTCATCATGCAGCGGTAGCCGCTGCGGTGGGCCAGGTCCACGGCGTCCATGGTCTCGGTCAGGGTGCCGATCTGGTTGACCTTGACCAGCAGCGCGTTGGCGGTGCCCTCGGCGATGCCGCGGGCCAGCCGCTCGGGGTTGGTCACGAACAGGTCGTCGCCGACGAGCTGGACCTTGTCGCCGAGCGCCTTGGTGATGGCGTTCCAGCCCTCCCAGTCGCTCTCGTCCAGCGGGTCCTCGATGGAGACCAGCGGGTAGTTGGCGACCAGGTCCTCGTAGAAGGCGATCAGCTCGGCGGCGGACAGGCCCTTGCCGTCGATCGTGTAGACGCCCTCGGAGTGGAACTCGGAGGCGGCCACGTCGAGGGCGAGCGCGACGTCCTCGCCCGGCGTGTAGCCGGCCTTCTCGATCGCGACCAGGATCAGGTCGAGCGCGTCGCGGTTGGACGGCAGGTTCGGCGCGAAGCCGCCCTCGTCGCCCAGGCCGGTGGCGTAGCCCTTCTCCTTCAGCACGGCCTTGAGCGCGTGGTAGACCTCGGTGCCCATCCGCACGGCCTCGCGGAAGCTCTCCGCGCCGATCGGAGCGATCATGAACTCCTGGATGTCCACGTTGGTGTCGGCGTGCGCGCCGCCGTTCAGGATGTTCATCATCGGCACCGGGAGCACGTGCGCGTTCGGCCCGCCGAGGTAGCGGAAGAGCGGCAGCTCCGCGCTCTCGGCCGCGGCCTTGGCCACCGCCAGGGAGACGCCCAGCACGGCGTTGGCGCCCAGCCGGGCCTTGTTCGGCGTGCCGTCCAGGTCGATCATGACCTGGTCGATGCTGCGCTGCTCGGCCGCGTCGAAGCCGAGGATCTCGTCGGCGATCTCGTCGGTCACCCCGAGGACGGCCTTCTCCACGCCCTTGCCGCCGTAGCGCTCGTCTCCGTCGCGCAGCTCGACGGCCTCGAACTGGCCGGTGGAGGCCCCGCTCGGCACCGCGGCGCGGCCCTCGCTGCCGTCGTCCAGCAGGATGTCGACCTCGACCGTCGGGTTACCCCGGGAGTCAAGGATCTCGCGGGCGTGTACGCCCTCGATGGAAGCCACGAAGCGCTCCTAAGGTCGTAGGACAGTTTGCTGCAAAAGCCTATCGACCCCTACTTCCCAGTACGGCTACCGCCCCGCCGGGGCCGTGGATCCGGACGCGTCCCCGCCCCGGTCCGCGCCCGTTCCGTACCTGGTCCGCGCTCGCTCCCTACCTGGCCGGCACCCGCTCCGTGCTCGGTCCGTGCCCGTCCGGATCCGTCGGATCAGGTCCGCTCGCGGACCATGTCGCGGTAGGCGCGGGACACCGCCCGCAGCTCCGCCTCCGGGTCCAGGCCCTCGGCCTGCGCCTGCCGTACCAGGTCGAACAGGCGGGCGCCGAGACCGTCGGCCGGGACGCCCTCCGGCAGGTCGGCGGGGGCGCCGGCGCGTCCGGCGCGTGC
>NZ_CDRNDK010000105.1:0-2245 GCF_977012225.1 Planomonospora algeriensis
CGCGGTCCCGGCGGCGGCTACCGGGCGGCCGTCCTGAGCCGGTCGCGGAAGGCCAGGCACGCGGCGTGGTCCGGCAGGATCCCCGCCGCGCGCGCCTCGGCCAGGGACGGGGCCTTGGCGTCCTTCTCGGACAGGACCGGCTCGACCCCGGCGGGCCAGGCGATGCCCAGCTCGGGGTCGAGCGGGTCGATCCCGTGCTCCCGGCCCGGGGCGTACGGCTCGGAGCAGAGGTAGACGACCGTGGCCTGCTCGCTGAGCGCCATGAACGCGTGGCCCAGCCCTTCGGCCAGGTAGACGCCGCGCCGCGACCACTCGTCCAGGGTCACGGCCTCCCACCGGCCGAAGGTCGGCGAGCCGACCCGCACGTCCACCACCACGTCGAGCACCTCCCCGCTGACGCAGGTCACGTACTTGGCCTGGCCCGGGGGCACGTCCGCGAAGTGCACCCCGCGCAGCACCCCGCGCCGCGACACCGAGCAGTTGGCCTGGGCCAGCCGGAGCGGATGGCCCACCGCCTCCTCCATGGGACCGGCCTTGTACCACTCGAGGAACGCCCCGCGCTCGTCGGCGTGGACGACGGGGGTGAACGTCCAGGCTCCCTCGATCGACAGTCTCTCCACGTGCGGGCCTTTCGCGAGGTTCCGGTGCGGAACGCATGGTGCGGGACGGATGGTCCAGGGCGGATGGCCCGGGACGCATGGTGCGGAACGGATGGGGTCCGGCGGATGGGCGGCGACGACGTACGGCCCGCGCCTCCGGAGAGGTGCGAGCCGTACGCCGGTGAACGGTCGGATCCTGTTATCTCATGAAATCGTGACGGTCTGCGTGGTCACGCTGGTCCGCCCGTCCTCGTCGGTGACCGTCAGGGTGATGCGGTAGGTCCCCGCCTGGGCGTAGGCGTGCTGGGCGGTGGCGCCCGACCCCGCGCCTCCGTCCGCGAAGCTCCAGGTGTAGGACTCGATCGGGGCGGAGCCCGGCGTCGAGGCCGAGGCGTCCACCGAGCAGACCAGCCCGGTGCACCCGGCGGTGAACGACGCGGCCGGTCCCGAGGCCGTGTTCACGGCGGCGAAGTCGTCCACCGTCAGCACGATCGGCGCGTTGGTCGCCGTACCGGACAGGTAGGCCCCGAAGCCCACGCCGCCGGCCGCCTGCATCCCGGCCGTGGTGTCCGTCACGGTCGCCTGCCAGTCGGCCGGCTCGGTGCCGGCCTCGTCCCAGACCTTCGCCGAGATCGTGGTCGGCGAGGTGCCGGTGACCTGGACCCGGATGCGGAGCACCGCGCCCGGCGTGTAGGACAGCCCCGGGATCAACTGCTCGCCGGTGAGCAGGTTGTCGGTGTTGGGAGCCGCGGTCCGGGTGAGGGAGAGCCCCACGCCCGACGGCAGCAGCCGGACCCGGGCGCGGTACTCGCCCTGGCCGCTGATCCGGCGGCCGACGCCCCACAGGTAGATGCCGTTGCCGGTGCCCGCCTTGTCGGACGAGATCCGGTAGGTGACGTCCGAGTGGGTGCTGGAGACCCCTTCCAGGAAGGCCCGGGGGCTCGCGGTCGTCGCGGGCAGGGTCACCTTGGCCGCGCCGCCGTCCGCCGAGAAGTTGCCCGCGCCGCCCAGGAGGGTCCAGGTCCCGCCGGTCTCCGCCGTGCCCAGCGAGCCGCTCGCCGTACGGGAGAAGGAGTCCGCCGCCAGGGTGGCGGAGGGCGTGTCCGCCGGGCGGGGCGCCACGACCTCGCTGTCCGTCCCGGTCGCGTCGTCGTCGTCGGTCACGGTCAGCGTGACGGTGTAGTCGCCCGCGGCCGGGTAGGTGTGCGTCGCGGTGGCCCCGGTCGCGGTCTGGCCGTCGCCGAAGTCCCAGGCGTGGGAGTCGACCGTGCCGTCGGAGTCGCCGGACGCCGAGCCGTCGAAGGAGCACTCCAGCGCCTCGCAGCTCACCGTGAACGACGCCGTCGGCGCCTGGTTGGCGGGGCCGGAGCCTGAGCCCTTCTGCCAGTGCTCGGCCACCTGGGCGGCGGTGAGCACCTTGGAGTAGACCGCGGCCTCGTCGATGGATCCGGCGAAGTTGTCGCTGGACGGACGGGAGGGCCAGGCGTTCAGGTTGTCCCCGCCGATCCTCCAGTAACCGGTGTAGCCCTCGGCGTTGACCTGCGGGTTGGTGCCCACCGGCGCGCCGTCGACGTAGAGCGCGATGCCGCCCGAGCCCTGCGTGGCGACCACGTGGTGCCACTGGCCGTCGTTGTAGGCGTTCGCCG
>NZ_CDRNDK010000105.1:2345-16185 GCF_977012225.1 Planomonospora algeriensis
GCCGTCGACGTAGAGCGCGATGCCGCCCGAGCCCTGCGTGGCGACCACGTGGTGCCACTGGCCGTCGTTGTAGGAGGCGGTGCTGTTGACCGTGCGGACCGCGTTCGGGTAGACGCCGAACCAGATCCGGCCGGAGTTGTCCATGTAGACGTGGCGGTCGTAGCTGGAGCTGTTGCCGGTCGCGGCGTTGCCGTACCCGACGATCTTGCCGCCCCGGGTGGAGGTGGTCTTCACCCACGCCTCGAGGCTGAAGCTCTCGGGGGCGTCCTCCGTGGACTGCGTCCTGGTGAATCCGGACGTGGTGCCGTCGAAGGGCGAGGCGCCGTCGGCGTCGCCGCCGATCGCGCCGGCGGAGCCGTGGCCCGCGCCCGCCTCGCGGGAGGAGTCGAGGAAGCCCGCGTAGTCGTAGGCGGCGGCGCCGCCGCTCTCGCCGAGCCGCCAGTAGTGGGCGGCCCCGTCATCGACGACCGCCTCGGCGTAGTCGCTCAGCGAGCCCGCGGAGGAGACCGTCACCGGGGCCGACGTGCCGCTGCCGACGGTGTTCCCGGACGGGTCGACGACCCGGATCCGGTAGGTGTGCGTCGATCCGGGCGCCAGGCCCGTGTCGACGAATCCCGCGGTCGGCAGGTTCCAGAAGTTCGAGGCGACCTCGACCTCGCCCACCGGGGTGGTGCCGCCGTCGCGCAGGACCTGGTACGTGAGCTTCTCGTGGTCGCGGTCCCAGGTGGTCTGCCAGCCGACCCGGGCGGTGCCCGCGTTGAGCGAGACCGCGGTCGGGGTCAGCGCCGCCGAGGCGATCGGCCCGGAGTCCCGGGGCGCGGCGCCCTTGAGCCCGAAGCGGGTCAGGCCCTGCTGCGCACGGCCGTTGACGGTGGTGAACTCACCGCCCATCACCAGGTACTGGGAGTTGCCGGTGAGGGCCCATCCGCCCTGGTTCATGCCGGTGTAGCTGCCGGCGTTCACCGCCGGGAACCAGTGCAGCAGGCTCGGCACGGGCTGGCCGCTGTACTGGCTGTTGTTGGACGGCGGTCCCTGGTCGGTGCCGGTGGGCTGGATCGTCTCGGCGAGGGCCCGCTGCCAGCGGGTGGGCGAGACCTCGGGGAATCCGCCGAGCGAGGCGCAGTCGTGGGCGTGGCCCACGCTGTAGAGCACCTGGTCGATGGGGAAGACGCTGTAGGAGGCGCCGTAGCAGTTGTCCAGCCAGATGAGGTCGCCGGTGTCCGGCTCGACCGCGAAGCGGCCGTCGAACCAGTGCCAGCCCTCGCCGTCCGCGGCGGCGTAGACGTTCGTGCCGTCGGTCGCCAGGTCGTAGGTCATGGAGTAGTTCGCGCCCTGCCGGGCCGGGATCGGGTTGCTGCTCCAGGGCAGGGAGGCGCCGCTGACCGGGTGGAGCGCCCCGATGCCGACGCGCGTCACGCCGTTGAGGGCCTGGAACCTGCCGCCGACGATGACCCTGTCTCCGTCCGGGGACATCAGCAGGGCGAAGACCTCGTCGTCGGTGGTGGGCGCCCACGGCTGAAGGGCGCCGTTGCTCCGCGAGACCGCGGCCAGGCGCGTCCGGCTCGAGCCGCCGACGTTGAAGAAGTTCCCGCCGATGTAGACGGTGGTGGCCGAGACCGTCAGGGCCCGCACCACGTTGCTCACCGAGGGGGCGAACCCCGCCTCCAGGGCCCCGGTCGCGACGTCGAACGCCGCGACGCGGTTGCGGGTCTGGCCGTTCACCGTGGTGAAGTCCCCGCCGATGTAGATCTTCGTCTTGTCCGGGGAGACCGCGATGGTGCGGGCCTGCGCGTTCAGCACGGGGGCGAACGGCAGCAGGTTGCCCGTGGTGATGTCGAAGGCCAGGATGTTCGACCGGTTCACCTCCTGGGCGTGCCCCGGGGAGGTGCCCGGCGGACGCGCCTTGGAGAAGCTGCCGACCGCGTAGACGGTGGAGCCGACGGTGGCCATCTTCCAGACGACGCCGTTGATCTGCCAGGTGGGCAGGGCGTCGGCGGTGACCGTCTCGGGGGTTCCGGGTGCGGGGTCGATGTCCGCGCGCGCCGGGGCGGGGACGGCGGAGAGCGTCGCGGCCAGCAGCGCGGCCACCCCGACGAGGGCGCGTTTCGAGGCCGTTGACAATAAGGAACGAATCACCACAGGTACCTACATCTCAGGATTTCTTGACTCCATGGCGTGCCGCATTGGCTGCAAATGGTAATGGAACGGTTTAAAGTTCACCCAGTGACCTGGGGGCCCAAAATCCTCGAATTGAATAACGATATTGGAACGGTGCAAAACCACCGGCTCCGCGCACGCACACGGCCGGTGGTCCGGCGGTGACCGGCACGGCGGCTCCTGGCGGGAGCAGCCGGCGGATCACCGGACCGGACCACCGGCCGGCGGAGGAGGGGGTGAGGAGGCGGTCACGCGCCGCGGGGAGACCGCGGGGGGTCGCGGGAGAGTCCGGCGAGGACGACCCGCGGCGCGTGACCGCTCCGGAGGACCCGGTCGGCTGACCGTTCAGCTGACCGTGACGTCCGCGGAGCTCGGGCCGGAGATCCGGTTGTTGTGCGGATCGATCGCCCGGACCCGGTACTTGTAGATCGAACCGGGGGTCAGGCCGATGTCCGCGCAGGACAGGGTGGGCAGCTTCCAGAAGACGGTGTCCGCCTCGGCGGTGCAGGCCACCGCGCCGTCGCTGCGCACGACCTCGTAGCGGACCCTGCGGTTGTCGAGGTCCCAGGTGCTCTTCCAGCTGACCGTCACCTTGCCGCCGCCGTTGGCCACCGCCGTCGGGGCCGCGAAGCCGGTCTGCACCGGCCCGCCCACGTCGGGGCTGGAGGTATGGAAGGTGAACCGGGTCAGGCCCTCCTGCGGCTCGTCGTTGACCTTGGTGAAGTCACCGCCCGCCCACAGGTTGACGCCGTCGTTGGCCATCGCCCAGGGCCCCTGCACGAACGGGTAGGTCGTGCCCGCGTTCGCGTTCGGGAACCAGTGCAGGACCCGCTGCTTGACGCCGGAGCCCGTGTCGGCGGGCTCGGCCAGGAAGCGGCGGTGCGGACGGACCTCCGGGAAGCCGCTGCCCTCGTAGTAGGTCTGCATGTCGCAGCGGTGGGCGTGGGACCCGCTGTAGAGCACCCCGCCCATCACCGAGATGGCCTGGGTGGCGCCCTGGCAGTAGTTGATCCAGATCCTGGCGCCGTTCTCCGGGTTGATCGCGAGGCGGCCGTCGAACGTGCCGACGCCGTCGGCGCTGGCGTAGACCCGCGTGCCGTCGGTGACCAGGTCGGTGACCCAGGAGCGGTTGTTGGAGTTGTTGTACGGGATGTCGTTGCTGAGGAACGTCCCCTTCGAGCCGTTGCTGACGTTCACCGCCGACAGGCCGTGCTGCAGGACGCCGTTGATGCGGTTGAAGTCGCCGCCCACGATGACCCGGTTGCCGCTCGGCGCCAGGACCATCGCCATGACCCGCTTGTCGGCGGTCGGCGCCCAGGGCAGGAGCGAGCCGTCGGTCCGGTCGAACGCGGCCAGACGGGTGCGCGCGGTGCCGCCGACCGAGGTGAAGTGGCCGCCGGCGAAGACGGTGGTGCCGGAGACCGCCAGCGCGCGCACGCGGTTGTTGGGCTGCGGAGCGAACGCGGGGTCGAGCTGGCCGGTCGCCGTGTCGAACGCCGCCATGCGGACCCGCCGCTGGCCGGCCACCTTGCTGAAGTCGCCGGCGATGTAGAGCTTCGAGCCGTCGGGAGAGGCCTTGATCTCCCAGACCGTGTCGCAGCGCCACTGGTCGGGGCCGACGCTGTCGCACTCGATCTGGTCGTCGGTGTCGGTGAAGACCGCGCCGGTGACGGCCGGCGCCCAGGGCAGCAGGTCGCCGGTGGACGCGTCGAAGGCCGCCAGGCCGCTGCGGGCCACCTCGCCCGGGCCGCCCCGCGGCACGCCGGGCGGGCGGACGTGGTCGAAGTTCCCACCCACGTAGGCGACACCGTTGACGATCTCCATGGAGAGGACGACGCCATCGGTCTGCCACGTCGGCTGTTCGTCGGCGGTGACGGTGACGGCCTCCCCAGGGGCCGGAGTGGTGTCCGCCACGGCGGCGGACGGCATCGACAGCAGGGACGCGAGACCGATACCGGCCACTCCCGCTGCCAGGAGTTTCTTACGCACAAGCCCCCCTCAGGGCATGACCGCTAATCGGGGGTCGTCGACGGCAGCTGCGGTCGTCCTGCCGTCACGAGATCTGGCTCACCGTGGCGACGGGAGTTCGACTGTCACCAGGACGCGTCCCACGCGTCACTGGTTTACGGAGAATCACACACGTCCACGCAACAATCAGGAAGAGCCAGATCGAGGCAACATTAGCGGCACCCGCCATCATGTCGGCCGTCAGACCGTCCACCAGCAGAAACGTCATCAAACCGAGCAGAAGTGCGGCCTCCGCGCGGACCTCCGGCAGCCGGGTGAGGGCCAGCTGCACGGTCATCGCGACGAAGCAGAGCGTGCAGAACAGCGCGGCCCCCGTGAACCCGCCCTCGACGAGGATGTTCACGAAGATGTTGTGGCCTCCGCCGAGCCCGATCTTCTCCAGGAACAGCCCGCGCGCCGAGGACATGCCGTTGCCGAAGATCGGCTGTTTCGCCACCGCGTCGAACGCGAACGTCCACAGGTCCGTGCGCGAGTTGAGGGTCTCCAGCTGCTGCACGCTCTCCCCGCGGGTGGCGAACTCCAGCAGCCAGTCGCCGAAGACCAGCGCGGCGACGACCGCGAGCGGGGTGGAGATCATCAGGACCTCGGCCCGCCCGCGCGCCCCGCGCGCGGTCAGCAGGAACGCCGCGGCCCCGGCGAGGCAGCCGCCCGCGGCCCCGCGCGTGCCGGTGGCGACCAGGGCCGTGCCCAGCACGGCCACCACGACCAGGTAGGTGGAGGTCCGCCACCGGCGCGGCATTCCGCCGGGCAGCGCGAAGGCGAGCGCCAGCAGCAGCGCGATGCCCAGGAAGATCCCCGCTGTCACCGGGTGCACGTAGAGCCAGTTGAAGCGGTCCTGGGTGTTGGACGTGCGGGGCAGCGGCATGACCAGGCCGATGCCGACCGAGACGACGACCACCCCGATGAAGGCGTGGGCCAGCCGGTACAGGTCCGCGCGCTCGGCCCGGGTGGCCACCACCTGGCAGACCGCCGCGGTGACCAGCAGCTGGGCGGCTCTGACCACGGCGAACTGGGGGAACGGCGTCCACGCCACGGACAGCGCCATGTAGAGGGCGAAGAGCCAGGCCAGCAGGAGTGCGGGAGAGGGGACCCGGTGCGGCGGCCGGATGCCGAAGCGCCGGTAGAGGTAGAGCGAGGCCAGGCCGTACGCGCCGATCTCGATGGCGACCGTGACGTCGAGCCCGCCCGAGATGGCCTCGCCGATCCCCCGGGAGCGGAGTTTGTACTCGCTGGCGAGGATCATGCCGATCGGGACCAGGGTGGGCCACCACGCGGTGCGCACCCGCCGGTGACGTGCTCTGCTCACCCGGCTCCCCCCGGTGTCGGGCCGCTTCCGGCTCTGACTTGTGTCAGCATACGAGCGTATTGCCAAGCCTTTGCCCACCGCCACGAGGAGATGACCTGCCCATGGGTGCGCGCGACCTGCTGCCGGAACCGGTGATGAACGCGGGCCGGAGCGCCTTCCGCCTGTACGGCATGGCCACGGCCGGGCTCCGCCCCGACCCGGACTTCCTGCTGATCGGCGCCAAGCGGGGCGGTTCGACGTCCTTCTACTACGCCCTGCTGGAGCACCCCCGCGTCATCCCGCTCTTCCCCGCGGCGGGGCTGCTGCCCAAGGCCAACCACACCAAGGGCGTGCACTTCTTCGACTCCAACTACGGGCGCGGCATGCGGTGGTACCGGTCCCACCTGCCCAGCCGGTTCAGCCGCGCCAGGGCGGAGCGGCGGGCGGGCGGGCCCGTGCTGGCCGGCGAGGGGTCCCCGTACTACCTGCACCACCCCCTGGCCGCCGAGCGCGCGGCCAGGCACGTGCCGGACGCGCGCATCCTGCTGGTGCTGCGGGACCCAGTCGAGCGGACGTTCTCCCACTACCGCGAGCGGGTGCGCGGCGGCGCTGAGGAGCTCTCGTTCGCCGACGCGCTGGCGGCGGAGGAGGAGCGGACCGCCGGCGAGGAGGAGCGCCTCATCGCCGACCCGTCGGCCACCAGCTACGCGCACGAGCAGCAGTCCTACGTGGCGCAGAGCGAGTACGCCCGCTGCCTGCGCCGCTGGATGGAGCACTTCCCCGCCTCGCGCTTCCACATCCTGACCAGCGAGGAGTTCTACCGCGATCCGCAGGGGGCCTGCGACGGGGCCGCGGCGTTCCTCGGCCTGCCCCCCGCTCCGCTGCCCTCGGCGGGCCGGGTGTGGAACCCCGCGCCGAAGGCCGACATGGACGAGGGCCTGCGGCGGCGCCTGGCTGAGCACTTCGCCCCGCACAACGCCGAGCTGGAGCGCCTGCTGGGCCGCGAACTGCCCGACTGGACCAAGCCCTAGGAGCCCCACCGGAGCCCGGCTAGGAACGTTCCCGTCCCGGGGGGCGCCCGAGCACGTCCAGGGCGGCCAGCAGCCTGCGGGAGAGCTCCGCGTCGTCGTCCCCGCGCCGGGACACCACCGCCCGCCAGTGCTCGGCCGCCTCACCGTACCCGGTGGCGGGGGGCGTGCCGCCGTGCACCGCCGCCCGGGTCGCGAGGTAGTAGACCTCGTCCGCGCCCGGCGGCCCGTAGCCGGCGTCCTCCCAGTCGATCAGCCAGGGGACCGCGCCGCGCGTACGCCGCAGGTTCCAGGGGGTGAGGTCGCCGTGCATCGGCTCCCAGTGCGCGGGCGCGTCCCCCGGCCGGCAGGTCGGCCAGCCGCTCCCGGACGCGGGCGGTCAGCTCGCCGATCCGCACGCCCCTGGCCGGCCGGGCGGGCACGGGCTCCATGGGGGAGATCACCAGCCAGGACAGGCCGCCGGCCGTACCCCGGCCCAGCACCCGGGGCGCGCGGAACCCGGTGCCGTGCCCGCCGTCCAGCAGGCGGAGCACCGCGGCCTCGCGGTCGAGCTCCCCGGCGTCGTCACGGATCTTGAGGAAGCCGATCGGCCGGCCCCCGCGCAGCAGCAGCGAGGCGGCGCCGGTCCTGGACGCCTGGGGACGGAGGTAGACCGCGTGGCCGTCGGGCCGGCCCACCGCCTCGGCGACCTGCTCCAGCACGGCCGACCACCCGGGTTCGGCGACGGGCGGGCTCCAGGGCTCCCTGCGCCCCGGCAGGATCCAGGCCCCGGCCCGCACGGCGGTGTGCAGCAGGCGCTGCGCGGCCAGCGGCAGCGGCCGGGAGAAGGTGAGCAGCGACAGGCCGGCCGCCGCCGAACGGGCGTCGCCCACCGGGATCCACACGTTCCCCGGCCCGGGGGGTAGCGCACGTGGGTCCCGCTCACCGGGGCGCCCGCGCCCGCAGGTCGTGGCAGAGCCGCTCGTAGCGGGCGGCCACGTCGTCCCAGGTGTACTCGCTGCGGCGCGCTCGCGCCCGGCGGCGCCCCGGGCCCGCTCCTGGTCGGGCTGCTTCTCGGCGTTCTCGACGGCCTCGGCCAGCGCCTCGGCGTCGCCGAAGAAGGCGCCGCTCTCCCCCAGGACCTCGCGGTTGAAGACGACGTCGAAGGCGACGACCGGGGCGCCGGCCCCCATCGCGCGCAGCAGGGAGGGGTTGGTGCCGCCGACGGAGTGGCCGTGCAGGTAGGTGGCGCAGCCGGCGTACATCGCGTCGAGCAGGTCCTGGTCCCAGACCCCGCCCACCAGGCGGATCCGCTCGTCTCCGGCGGCGATGTCCGCGATCCGGCGGCTGTACTCCTCGGCGTAGGGGGCCGAGCCGACCACCACCAGGGGGAGCCGGGCGTTGCTGCGCGCGTAGCCCTCGACGATCAGGTGCACGTGGTTCTCCGGCTCGAACCTGGCCACCACGAGGTGGAACCCGCCGGGCTCGTAGCCCTCGCGGCGGAGCAGGTCCTCGTCGCACCGCTCCTGGATCGGGGCGCCGTAGGGGATCATGTCGCTGCGGGTGCCGTACCGCTCGACGTAGTAGTCCTGGATGGCCCGCGCGTCGGCGATGATCCGGTCGGACCAGCGCACCGAGAGCCGCTCGGCCGCCAGGTAGTAGCGCTGCCCGGCGCCGTTCCATTTCGCGCGCTTCCACTCCAGGCCGTCCACGTGGGTGGCGACGGGGATGCGCGCGGCGCGGATCAGCGGCAGCAGCGGGGCGTTGGCCGCGTTGAAGACCAGGGCGACGTCGGTGCGCCGGCCGAGCAGGTGGCCGACCGAGACCGTCGTGTGGCTGAGGGTCTCCAGCACCTTGTGCCGTACGGCGGGCAGGTGCACCAGCTCCATGCCCTTGTAGGTCGCCAGGCGCTCCTCGGCCGACCGGCAGTAGACCCGGACCTGGTGCCCGGCCGCCGCCAGGCGCGATCCGATCTCCTCCACCGCGGTCTCGAAGCCGCCGTACCGAGCCGGGACCCCGCGGGTGCCGATCATCGCGATTCGCAAGCTGCCCTCCAAGGACGGCCGATGTCCCTAACATGACCTGCACCCGGACGTGACGACAAGGTGGCAAAATCCTGGTCAACGATAGCGAAGGGTCGGGTCAACAGAGGATGAAGCAGGTAATCGTCGCGCATCCGTCGCCGGAACTCTACGGGTCCGACCGCATGCTCCTGGAGTCCGTGCACGCCCTGGTCTCCGCCGCGGAGGTCACGGTGGTCCTGCCCGAGGAGGGGCCGCTCTGCGACCGGCTGCGCGAGCTGGGCGCGCGGGTGCTGCTGATGCCCACGCCCGTGCTGCGCAAGAACCTGCTCTCCCCCCGGGGCCTGGTCACGCTCGCCTGGCGGACCGCCCGCACGCTCCCCGGCCTGGTGGCGCTCCTGCGCCGGACCCGGCCGGCCGCGCTGTACGTCAGCACGGTCACCATCCCGCTCTGGCTGGTGGCGGGCCGGCTGGCCGGGGTCCGGGTCGTCTGCCACGCCCACGAGGCCGAGGAGGGGATCCCCCGGCTGCTGCGCCACCTGCTGGCGACGCCGGTACGGCTGGCGCACCACGTCGTCGCCAACAGCGGCGCGTGCCGCAGGACCCTGGTCGAGGGGGGCGTGCGGCCCGGCCGCGTCGCCGTGATCTACAACGGGGTGGCCGGTCCCGCCGAGGTCGCACCGGTGCGGCCCGCCCCCGAGGGCCGGCTGGTGCTGACCGGGCGGCTGTCCCCGCGCAAGGGCACCGACGTGGCGGTCCGCGCCGTGCGGGAGCTCAGGAGCCGGGGCCGGGACGTCTCGCTCACCCTGGTCGGGTCGGTCTTCCCCGGCTACGAGTGGTTCGAGGAGGAACTGCGGACGCTGGCGGGGCAGGACGGCGCGGTGACCTTCGCCGGGTTCCGGGACGAGGTCTGGCCCCACTTCGCCGAGGCCGACATCGTGCTGGTCCCCTCCCGCGAGGAGCCGTTCGGCAACGTCGCGGTGGAGGGCATGCTGGCCGGGCGGCCGGTGATCGCCAGCGCGGTCCAGGGGCTCGCCGAGATCATGTCCGAGGAGGGCGTGGGCGTCCTGGTCCCCCCGGACGATCCGGCGGCGCTCGCGGACGCGGTCGAGGCGCTGCTGGACGACTGGCCGCGCGCGACGGAGACCGCCGGCCGGGGCCGCGCGTCGGCGGAGGCGCGCTTCAGCCTTGATCGGTACCGGCGCGACGTATTCGAGGCAGTGCTCGGATGAAGCGCGACTACATAGAATCATTTTGGACGAATTTTTGTGACTCCGTAGGATGAACCGGCAAATGGCACCAAAGAACTGAAAGTGGGACATTGGTGGCACAGGAGCGATACGAAGATCCGTCGGATCCTCCCCAGGTAGGCCTCCTGGAGGCCGTCTGGCGGTATCGGTGGTCCTCACTGGCCCTCATCGTCCTGGCCGGAGCCGTGGCGGCGGCGGCCTCCGTCTTCGTCCTGACCGACGTCACGGCGACCGCCCGGTTCGCGGTCACCGACCCGCGCAGCACGACCTTCCTGCGGCAGGGCGTCTCCTCCGACAGCAGCTACATCGCCTACACCGCCCAGCGCGCCGCCTTCACCCAGTCCGCGGGCGTGCTGGGCAGGGCCAGGCAGCTGCTCGCCACCGAGGAGTCCCTCCAGGTCGACCTGGAGGAGCTGCGCGAGTCCGTCGAGGCCAAGCCCGGCACCAGCGGCGGCATCATCGAGGTCACCGTCACCTCCGACACCGACAAGCGGGCGGCCCAGATCGCCAACGCCGTCGTCGCCGCCTACCAGAGCCTCACCGAGGCCGACGCGCAGCGCGAGCAGGAGAAGCTGCTCAAGAGCATCCGCACCACCCGCACCCGCATCCAGAGCGAGATGAAGCGGGCGCCCGCGGGCAGCGCCACCGCCACCTCCCTGGCCGAGGCGCTCGTCCAGCTCCAGCTCAAGGAGAGCGACGCGGCCATCGACCTGGCCGCCTACAGCTCCGGAGTGCGCTTCGTCGACCAGGCCAACCCCCTGCGGATCACCCCGAGCCGGCTGCCGAAGAACGTCGTCATCGGCCTCGCCGTCGGCACCCTGATCGCCGTCGTCATCTCCTTCCTGCGGGCCACCAACCCGATCGCCACCGTGCAGCGCGTCACCTCGGGAAGCGGTCAGCGCGCCGCGCGCCGGAACGTCCTGTCCTCCCGCGGGCGGCAGACGGCGTCCGCCGCGTCGCGGACCGAGGAGTCGACGGCCGTCTACAACAAGGAAGAACTGCTGTCCTACACCCCTCCGCCCAAGAGCGCCCAGAGCAACGGCTCCCTGATGGACCACAGCCCTCTCCTGGACGAGGACGCGGTGGTCATCGTCGAGCCGGGCTCGGGTTCCCGTAAGAACGCCGACTGACCCGTGACGGCGTCCGCTCCCCCGTCCCGGCTGCGCAGGCTCCTGACCTCCGCGGGCGGATCCGTCGCCTCCCAGGCCGTTACCGCCGTGGGCAGCCTGGCGCTCCAGTTCCTCGCCCTGCGGTTCCTCAGCCCCTCGGCCTTCGGCGCCTTCGCCCTGCTCACCGCCGTGCTGGTGACGGCGACCACCGTCTACACCTCGTGGGTCGGCGACTCCCTCAACGTGCTGGACCGTTCCGATCCGCGGATCCGGTCCGCCATCGCCGCCTCGATGCTCCTGTTCACCGCGGCCGGCGTCGTGGGCGGCGCGGTCTTCGCGGTGGTCCTGCGGCTGGCCACCCCGGTGGGCGTCGCGCTGTTCGCCCTGCTCACGGTCCTGTGGCTGCTCCAGGAGACCTGCCGCCGCCTGCTGCAGGCCCGCCTGGAGTTCAGCCGCCTCCTGGTCAACGACGTCTCCTACGTCCTGGTGACGCTCGCGGTGCTGGGCGTCGCCAGCCCGCTGGCCGGCGGCCTGTCGATCGAGGCGATCCTCGCGGCGATGTGCGCCGGGACCCTGGTCTCCCTGCTCGTCACGCTGCGGCGGCTGCCCCGCGAGGAGTACCGCCTGGTCCGGCCCGGATTCGCCGGCATGCGGGCGCTCAGCGGCTTCGCGGCCTGGCGCTCCGCGCAGAGCAGCCTGCGGCCCCTCACCTTGCTGGCGACCAGGATCGCCATCGACGTCTTCGCCTCGCGGACCGTCCTGGCCGCGGTGGAGGCGGGCCGCCTCCTGATGGCCCCCGCCCTCACCGTCGTCGCCGGAGCCGGCGGCTACCTGCTGCCCACCTACGTACGGCAGCGCGACGCGGGCCTGCCCCTGCGTCCGCGCAACGCCCTGACGGCCACGGCGGTCCTCATCGCCGGCTCACTGGCGTGCGGCCTGCTGGCCGTCGCCGCGACCGGATTCGCCGGACCTCTGATCACCGGCGGCGCGTTCACCCTGGACGCCCTGACGGTCGGCGGATGGGCCGCCTACGCGGTGAGCTTCTCCGCCACCCTGCCGCTGGCCTGCATGGCGACGGCGCACCGGATGTCCCGCCTGGTGTTCCTGGTGCGCGGGGCGGAGACGGCGGTCGGCGTCACGGCGATGCTCGTGCTGCTCGTGCTCCGTCCCGATCTGGCGCACCTGGCCCCGTACTGCATCGGGCTCGGCGGTGTTGCGTCCTACCTGCTTCTGTGGTGGCATCTGCGCGGAGTCCGGGACCGGGAAGCGGAGCGGACGGACATGAGCACATCCCACTCTGAGAGAGAACCCCATGCGATCTAGCCTCTGCGCCGGACGGCCGCTCGCCGCGGCACTGCTGACGGCCGCGGCGCTGGTCCTGCCCGCTGGCGCGGCCCATGCCTCCCCGGACCCCGCCGTCCCCAAGGTCCCGTGGGCCAAGAAATTCTCGATCACCAACGACCGGATCACCGAGTCGAGCGGGCTCTACGCGAGCCCGCTGCACCCGGGCGTCTTCTGGACGCACAACGACGGGTCCGGCGAGCCGACCCTCTACGCCGTGGACGAGAAGGGCGTCACCAAGGCCGCGGTGGGGCTGGAGGGGGCCACCGCCGTCGACACCGAGGCCATCGGCGGCTTCGTCGACTCCCGCGGGAACGCCATGCTCTACCTGGCCGACATCGGGGACAACGAGAAGACCCGGACCAAGGGCGTGACGATCTTCGCGCTCCCGGAGCCCGCCGACCTGTCGTTCACCAAGGCGAAGGCCCAGAGCTACCAGCTCGTCTACCCGGACGGCCCGCAGGACGCCGAGGCGCTGCTCGTCCACCCGCAGACCGGCAACCTCTACGTGGTGACCAAGAGCGACAAGGGCGGCGCCGTCTACGCCGCGCCGACGGCGCTGGTGCCCGACGTGATGAACCGCCTGGAGTTCGTCACCCCGGTCCCGCACGTGATCTCCGACGGCGTGCTCAACGCCAACGGCCAGATGTTCCTGCGGGGATACAACAAGATCCGGGTCTTCAGCGACGTGGCGGGCAAGCTGCTGGAGACGATCCCCGCTCCCACCCAGCCGCAGGGCGAGTCCCTGGCGATCAGCGCGGACGGCCGCACGCTGCTCGCCGGGAGCGAGGGGGCCAGGAGCGCCGTGTTCGGCCTGGCGCTCCCGAGGGAGCTGGCCGCGCCCCCCGTCCGCACGCCCGGTCCGCAGCCGGAGACGCCGGTCGCGGAGGAGCGGCCTCGGGCGGCGGCCCAGACGCCCTTCCCCGTGGAGTGGTACTGGGTGGGCGGGCTGCTGCTCGCCGCGGTGCTGATCGGCGTGCTGGCCCTGCTGTCCCGCCGGCGCCGGGCTCCCGCCGACGCCGTTCCGGAGCCCGAGCCCGCCGTTGCGCTTTCGTCACGAACCGAGGACTGAAGGCGCGCATTTCCGAAATCCGCTCATAATGATTTCCAGTCTCGCCACGTGAGGAGATGGAAATGCGGATCCGGGCCTTTTCCGGCGGACTGCTGCTCGCCTTCCTCCTGCTCGTCACGACGGCCGCCCCGGCGCACGCCGCCGACTACGCCACCCAGCCGCGCGACAACTGGCTCCCGAACGCCAGGGTCCTCGCCATCGCCCACGCCGGCGACCGGGTGATCATCGGCGGTGACTTCACCGCCCTCCGCAACCCGGCCACCGGGGAGAGCGTCGCCCGCGGCCGCATCGCGGCGCTCGACGCCGCCACCGGCGAGCTCATCCGCGGCTGGTCCCCGTCGGCCAACGGCGCGGTCCGGGCGCTGGCGGTGAGCGGCGGGCGCGTCTTCGCCGGGGGCGACTTCACCTCCGTGGCGGGGCAGACACGCACCCGCCTGGCCGCGATCGACCTGGCCTCGGGCGCGGTCGCGGCCGGCTGGGCCCCTCGGCGAACGGCTCGGTGCGCGCGCTGGCCGCCATGGGCACGAGCCTCTACGCGGGCGGCCAGTTCACCTCCCGTGGCGGGACGCG
>NZ_CDRNDK010000106.1:0-16110 GCF_977012225.1 Planomonospora algeriensis
TGTGGAGGTCCTCCGGAACGCGTCCGCGGGCCGGCCGGGCACGGTGGGCCCACGATAGACCGGGTCCGCCCACGGAGTAAACCATCACTTACCCCGCTTACCGGATGAGGAGTCCCAGCTCCATGGCCGTGGTGACGGCGGCGGTGCGGTCGGAGACGCCGAGCTTGCCGAAGACCCGCAGCAAGTGCGTCTTGACGGTGGTCTCGCTGATGAACAGCGCCCGGCCGATCTCGGCGTTGGTCAGCCCGCGCGCGACCAGGGAGAGCACCTCGGTCTCGCGCGGGGAGAGCGACTCGGCCGCGGGCGCCCGCATGCGCGAGACCAGCCGGGTCGCCACCGACGGCGAGAGCACCGTCTCCCCCCGGGAGGCCGAGACGACCGCGGCCAGCAGGTCGGCCCGGGAGGTGTCCTTGAGCAGGTAGCCGGCCGCCCCCGCCTCGACGGCGCGCACGATGTCCTGGTCCGTCTCGTAGGTGGTCAGCACGATCACCCGGCTCTCCGGCCGGTCCGCCAGGATGCGGGGGATCGCGCCGACCCCGTCGCCGCCGGGCATGCGCAGGTCCATCAGGATCACGTCCGGTGCGAGCTCGCGCGCCCGCACGACGGCCTCGTCCCCGGACGCCGCCTCGCCGACCACGGTGACCCGCGGATCGGACTCCAGCATCCCGCGCAACCCCTCCCGGACCACCGGGTGATCGTCGACGATCATCAGACGCAGCATGCGGTCACACTCCAGGTTCGGTGGGCACGGAGGCTTCGAGGGTCGTACCCGCTCCGGGCCGGCTGGTCAGGACGAGGATGCCCCCGGCCTGCTCCACGCGGGCACGCATCCCCCGCAGGCCGTACCCGGCGGCGGCGGCGGGGGGGGAACCCGCATCCGTCGTCGCGGACGGCCAGCCGGATCACCGCGGGCGTGTACTCGAGCATCACCCGGACGGCCCGCGCCGAGGCGTGCTTGCGGACGTTGGCCAGCGCCTCCTGCGCCACGCGGAGCAGCACGACCTCCACCGGGGTGGAGGCGGCCCTGGAGGCCCCGGTCCTGCCGAACACGGCGTCCACGCCGAGCTCCTCGCCGAACCTCGCGGTGATCCGGGCCAGCGCGTCCTCCAGCGTGGAGCCGTCCAGCGGGACCGGGCCGAGGGCGGCGATCAGCGAACGCGCCTCGGCCAGGTTCTCCCGGGCGGTCCGTACGGCCAGCTCGATCCGGTGCTCCTCCGGCTGCTGGAGCAGCATGATGATGCTGGTGAACCCCTGGGCCAGGGTGTCGTGGATCTCCCCGGCCAGCCGCTCCCGCTCGGCCAGCGCGCCGCGCTCGGCCGAGAGCCGGGCCACCTCGGCCCGCTGCGCCTCCAGCTCCCCGATGAGCCGGGCCCGCTCGTCGCTCTGCTGCATGATCCGCTCCATCCAGATCCCGAAGGCCGCGGAGAAGAAGACGACGATCACGGTGACGGTCAGGAAGTTGAACGTCTCCACCCCGTCGTCGTCGAAGGTGAGGAAACGCACCGCCGGAGCCAGGTTCAGCACCACCACGCAGCCGACCGCCTTCTTGGCGGGGAAGACCATGAAGCACTGCGGGCACAGGCCGAAGAGCGCGAACGTCGCCGTCGTGTCGGTGAGCGCGGCCGGCACGAACAGCGCGGTCATGAGGGCGAGGTACAGGGCGCCCCGGCGCCGGTCGTCGGCCAGGATCGCGGGCCGTCCGAGCAGGAGGTACAGCGGCACGATCACGATCAGCAGCCCGGAGGCGAGCATCCGCTGCCAGAGCGGGAGGACGCCCAGCGCGATCGCCCCCGCCGGGAACAGGACCGCCGCGACGAGCAGCACCTCCCAGCCGCGCAGCGACTCCCACGCGTGCGGCCCGTCCGCCGTCCCGGCGCCCAGGGCCTGCCCCAGCGACCCGGGCGCCCGTACCGGCGGGCGGTCACCGGCGGGGACCCCGCGCCGCACGGCTATCCGTCGCGGCGGCTCTTCCAGCGGAAGGTCGTCAGACACAGCAGGAGCCCTCCGATGACCCAGGCGCCCAGAATCAGGGCGACCCGGTCGAGTTCGTATGATTTCGCCAGTTCGAGTGTGGCACCCCCGTCGCCCAGGAACACCGACCGGAAGCCCTGGCACATCCACTTGAGCGGGAAGAACGAGGCGACCCGGGTCACCCACTCGGGGAGCTGGCTGATCGGGATGAACACCCCGGAGATGAACTGCAGGACCACGAACGGCATCACGATCACCGCGCTCGCGCTCTTGGCCGACCGGGGCAGGCTGCTGACCGCGATGCCGAGCAGCGACGACCCGAGCACGCCGAGCACGAACACCCAGGCGAAGGTCAGCCAGTCGGAGAACACCGAGGGCACCTCCAGCTCGAACAGCGCCACCCCGATGGCCAGCAGGATCGCCACCTGGACGGCGGAGACGAGCAGCGTGTTGAGCGCCTTGCCGATGAAGTAGGCGGCGGGCGGCATCGGCGTCCCGGCCAGCCGCTTCAGCGTGCCGTCGTCGCGGTCCCCCGCGATGCCGATACCGAGGTTCTGGAAGCCGGTCATGGCCGCCGAGCCGATCAGACCGGCCACGTACAGCTGGGAGACGTTCAGGCCGGTGCCCTCCAGTTCGGCCTTGAAGATCGATCCGAAGAGCACCAGCAGGACGATCGGGAAGGAGAAGGTGAAGATCACCGCATCCTTCTCCCGGAAGAACATCCGGGTCTCGAAGGCCGCCCGGGAGAGCCCCACCCTGATCACGGAGGGCGGTCCGGCGGGTACGGGCGCGGGTGCGGGTGCGGCGGAGGAGGGGGCGACGGTCTCGCTCATGGGAATCGGTTCTCCATCGTCTGCGTACGGGGGTTCGTACGGGGGATCGCCGACGCGTCCGGCGGGGGAGCCTGCGGGGTGCTCGCCCGGGGAGGAGCCGGAGGTCAGCCTCCGATCAGGCGGAGGTAGACCTCCTCCAGGGACGGCCGGGAGACGGTCAGCTCCGGGACCTCGCCGCCGAACCGCTCGCTCAGCTCCCGTACGGCCCGCGTGGGGGCGTCGGTCTCCAGCGATCCGCCCGCCCAGCGGACCGTGGCCTGGGCGGTGGCCCGGCCGCCCAGGGTCGCGGGCTCGCCCTCGGCCACGATCCGGCCCCCGGCGATCACCGCCACCCGGTCGGCGAGCGCCTCGGCTTCGTCCAGGTAGTGGGTGGTCAGCACGATCGTGGTGCCCCGGTGGGCCAGGCCCTGGATCAGCTCCCAGAACTGCCGCCGCGCCTCGGGGTCGAACCCGGTGGTCGGCTCGTCCAGGAAGAGCAGCTCGGGGCGGCCGATCACGCCGAGCGCCACGTCCACCCGGCGCCGCTGGCCGCCGGAGAGCTCCCGGACCCGCTTGCCGGCCTTCTCCGCCAGGCCGACCTGCTCGATCACCGCGTCGGGGTCCTCGGGGTCCGGGTAGTAGCCGGCGAAGTGCCGGACGGTCTCCCGCACCGTCGCCTCGGTCATGTCGTTGGCGGTCTGCAGCACCACCCCGACCCGGGAGCGCCACTCGCGGGTGGGCCGGCCCGGATCCGCCCCCAGGACGCTGACCTCGCCGGCGTCCCGCTCGCGGTAGCCCTCCAGGATCTCCACCGTGGTGGACTTCCCGGCCCCGTTGGGGCCGAGGATCGCGAACACCTCGCCCGCGTGGATGTCGAGGTCGATGCCCCCGACCGCCTGCACATCGCCGTACCGCTTGGCCAGGCCGCGCACTCGCACCGCTGTCGTCATGCGTCAAGCGTCGTCCGGACACGGCGCCGGCGGTACCGACGACCGGTGGAACCCCCTGTCCTCCGTTCGGAGGACACGGACTCCCGGCCGGAGCGCCGTACGGCTCCCGGAACCGGGCAGGCCACGGATGGGGAGCGCGCCGTACGGCGGAACCCGGGGGCCGGGCCGTACCGGCTAGAACAGCGTCGGGTTCTCCGGCTCGATGCCGCGCAGCGCGGCGTAGTCGAGGGTGACGCAGTCGATGCCGCGGTCGGCTGCCAGCACGCGGGCCTGCGGTTTGATCTCCTGGGCGGCGAAGACCCCCCGCACCGGCGCCAGCAGCGGGTCGCGGTTGAGCAGCTCCAGGTATCTGGTGAGCTGCTCCACGCCGTCGATCTCGCCCCGCCGCTTGATCTCCACGGCCACGGTGGCGCCGCTCGCGTCGCGGCAGAGGATGTCCACCGGGCCGATCGCCGTCATGTACTCCCGGCGGATCAGCGTGTAGCCCGCGCCCAGCGTGGTGATGTGCTCGGCCAGCAGCTCCTGCAGGTGCGCCTCGACTCCGTCCTTGATCAGACCGGGGTCGACGCCCAGCTCATGGCTGGAGTCGTGCAGGATCTCCTCCATCGTCAGGACGAGCTTCTCGCCGGTCTTGCCGTGGGTGACCGTCCAGGTGCCGTCCTCCTCGCGGAGCTTGCACGGCGGGTTCATCCAGTTGAGCGGCTTGAAGGCGCGGTCGTCGGCGTGGATCGACACGCTGCTGTCCGCCTTGATCAAGATCAACCGGGGCGCCATCGGGAGATGGGCCGTCAGCTTTCCCACGTAATCCACGCTGCAACGCGCGATGACCAGCCGCATGGGCCCCAACCCTACCCGCCGGACGGGGGCGGCCGCCCGGCGAAGCGGACGGTCGCCGGAAGCCCCGGCGGACCGGGGCTCCGCCGGAAGCCCCGGCCGCCCGGAGCCCTGCCGTACGGCCGCACGGGGAGGTCCCGGCCGGCCGGAGGCGCCGTACGGCCCACCGGAGTCCCGGCCGGGCCGTACGGCGCGCGTCCTCACGGGAGGCCGGTCAGCGCACCACCTCCGCGAGCTTGACCCGGGCGCCCGTGCGCAGGACCGCGCGCTCGTAGATCCGGGCGCCGACGGCGAGCATGCCCGCCGTCGCGACGAGCATCAGCGCCGCCGCCAGGCCGATCTCCCAGAGCGGCACCTCGCCGCCCGCCATGCGGACCGGCATGACCATGGAGGAGAACGGCGGGACGAGCGACATGACCCGGGCCAGCGTGGTGCCGGGGTCCATGGTGGCGAAGAAGGCCACGAAGTAGGAGACCATGACCAGCATCTGCAGCGGGGTCAGGACGCTGCTCACCTCCTCCTGCCGGGAGACCAGCGAGCTCAGCGCCGCCGCCATCACCGAGAAGAAGGCGTAACCGAGCAGGAACCAGAACAGGGTGCCCAGCACGATGCCGGCCATCCCCGGCGGCAGGTCGACGGTGAAGCCGGTCGCGGCGGCGGCGCCGAGGCCGACCACCATGATCACGATGAGGTTGGCCAGCGCGAGCACGCCCAGGCCGAGGACCTTGCCGCCGAGCAGCTGCCAGGGGCGGATGGAGGTCAGCAGGATCTCCACGATGCGGCTGCCCTTCTCCTCGACCACGCCCATGGCGACGAACATGGCCGACTGGAAGATCAGGAAGAACAGCACGAAGACCACGATGGTCGCGATGCCGGTGCGGGCGGCCGCGTAGCGGGTGTCGGCGCCGACGGAGACCTGCTCCAGGGGGGCGACCTGCATCGCCTGGCCGACCTTGGCCGGGTCGAGGCCCGCGTCGGTGAGCTGCTTCTGGGTCTGCGTGGTCCGGTGCGCGCTCTCCAGCAGCGCGCCGAGCTCCCGGTCGACCTCGCCGTCGGCGAGCACCCGGCGGTCGTCCACCACGGCCGCGTCCACGTCGCCGTCGAGGACCGCCTTGCGTGCGGCCGCCTCGTCGGCGAACGGCCTGGTGGTGATCTCCGTGTCCCCTGCCGCCGCGGTGAGCGCGGGCTGCAGCGCGGAGGAGCCGACGACGCCCACCGTGTAGGAGTCGGGTCCGTCGAAGACCTTGGGCAGGAAGGCGAACGCGCCGACCAGCACCGCGCTCACCACCAGCCCGGCGATGAACCCCTTCGTACGGCCGCGCGTGACGATCTCCCGCCACGCGACCAGCCACAGTCCGCTCATCGGTGCACCATCCTCAAGTCGTCGTGGTGGAGGCTTGACACAGGGCTACTCATGCGACGGCCTCACGGAAGATCTCGGTGAGCGAGGGCCGCTCCCAGCCGAAGTGCTCGACCCTGCCCGCCGCCGTGGCGGCCCGCAGGATCTCCTGGCCGTCGTCTTCCACGCCGGTGAAGAGCACCTCGTCGCCGTTCACGGTGGGGTCGCCGGGCAGGCCGGCCGTCCAGTCGGGGTCGGCCTCCCGGACGACCACCTTCAGCACGCCGCGACCCTCCCCGGCCCGCAGCTCGCCGACCGTGCCGCTGGCCACCATGCGCCCGGCGGAGATGATGCCGACCGCGTCGCACAGCCGCTCGACCAGGTCCAGCTGGTGGCTGGAGAACAGCACCGGGGCGCCGGCGCGGCGCCGCTCGACGAGCACCTCGGCGAGCGCGTCGACGGCGATGGGGTCGAGACCGGAGAAGGGCTCGTCCAGGACCAGCGCCTCGGGTTCGTGCACCAGTGCGACGGCGAGCTGGACCCGCTGCTGGTTGCCCAGGGAGAGCGCGCCCACCTCGTCGGCGGCCCGCTCGGTGAGCGAGAGCCGCTCGAGCAGGTCCGCGGTCGCCTTCCGGGCCGCGGCCGGAGCCAGGCCGTTGAGGCGGCCGAAGTACTCCACCTGCTCGGCGACCTTCATCTTCTGGTACAGCCCGCGCTCCTCGGGCATGTAGCCGAACCTGCGCCGGTCGGCGAAGGCCAGCGGCCCGCCGTTCCACCGCACCTGGCCGGAGTCGGCGGTCAGCACGCCCATGAGGATGCGCATCGTGGTGGTCTTGCCCGCGCCGTTGGCGCCCACGAAGCCGAACATCTCGCCCGGTTTCACGGAGAAGGACACGCCCGCCAGCGCGGTCTTGTCCCCGTAGCGTTTGTGCAGGTCGTCAATCTCGATCATGGGGGGATCCTTCCATCAGCCACTTCACCAGCTCAACGTAGTGGTGGGAGGCGGGGAGCCCTCACCCGGGTTTTGGGCCGGGCCGCACCTCTCTGGGAGACTGGAGGGCACGGGGCCGCCGAGCCCCGGCGGCGAGCGGTCCGCGGGCGTGATGGGGAGAGGGATGGCGAACACCTTTGAGACGGTCGGCGTGGTCGGCCTCGGCACGATGGGGGCGGGGATCGCCGAGGTGTTCGCCCGCGCCGGGATCGACGTCGTCGGCGTGGAGACCGACCCCGGGGCGCTGGAGCGCGGCCGGGGCCACCTGGAGGGCTCCACGGGCAGGGCGCTGTCGCGCGGCAGGCTGACCGAGGCCGAGCGGGCGGGGATCCTCGGCCGGGTGGCCTTCACCACCTCCCTGGAGGACCTGTCGGACTGCGACCTGGTCATCGAGGCCATCCCCGAGGTCATGGACTTCAAGCGGGCCCTCTTCACCGACCTCGACCGGGTCTGCAAGCCGTCCGCGGTGCTCGCCACCAACACCTCCTCGCTCTCCGTCACCGCGATCGCGGCCACCACCACCCGGCCCGGCCGGGTGGTCGGCATGCACTTCTTCAACCCGGCCCCGGTCATGCGGCTGGTCGAGGTGGTCCGCACCGTGACCACCGAGGACGGGCTGGCCGAGGAGGTGGCCGGGCTCGCACGCCGCCTCGGCAAGACCCCGGTGACCGTCGCCGACCGCGCCGGGTTCGTGGTGAACCGGCTCCTGCTGCCCTACCTCAACCACGCGGCCGTGCTGCTGGAGCACGGCCTGTCCACCCGCGACGACATCGACACCGCGATGCGGCTCGGGGCGGGCTTCCCGATGGGGCCCTTCGCCCTGCTCGACCTGATCGGGCTGGACACCTCGCACGAGATCTGCGAGGCGCTGTTCCGGGAGAGCCGCGAGCGCCGCCACGCCCCGGCCCCGGTCCTGCGCGAGCTCGTCACCGCAGGGCTGCTCGGCCGCAAGTCCGGGCGCGGCTTCCACGGTGAGGAACCGCCCGCGAACCCCTCCTCCGAGGAGAAGCCGTCGGCGAGCACCGTCGCGGTCGTCGGCGGCACGTCGGCGAACGGGACGGGCGCGGCGGACGGAGCCGCGGAGGCGTTCGCCGAGCGGCTCTCCGCGGCGGGCTTCAAGACCACCCCCGTCGAGGAGGCCGACCTGGTCGTCGCCGTCTCCCGCACCCCCGTGATCGAGCAGGCCGTACGGCTGCCGCACCCGGACCGCATGGTCGGCCTCAACCTGGTCGGCGACCAGGTCGCGGAGGTCGCCTCCACCGTGCTCACCTCCCCAGGCGCCGCGCAGGTGGCCCGGGGTCTGCTGTGCATCCTGGGGCGGACGCCCGTGTCCTGCCACGACCGGGCCGGGTTCGTGGTCGGGGCGCTGCTCCATCCCCACCTGAACGACGCCGTGCGGATGTACGAATCGGGCTACGCCTCGATGGAGGACATCGACACGGCGATGCGGCTGGGCTGCGGCTACCCGGAGGGGCCCTTCGAGATGCTCGACCGGCTGGGCCTGGAGACCGTCCGCGACGGCCTGCGCGCGCTCTACGCCGAGTACCGCGACTCCTCCTTCGCTCCCGCGCCGCTCCTCGACCAGCTCGTCACGGCCGGTGTGCGGAGCATCCGCGACCTGTCGTCGTGAGCCCGCGCAAGGCACGGAGGATGGACCCCTTCGACCGCGGCGGCAACCGCGGTTCCACCCGTCCCGTCGGGGGGTCCGTGCCCGGAGTCGGCCAGGTCGAGGAGTGGCCGGACGGCGACTGGCACGTGCGCCGGGTCACCGGCGCGGCGGCCGGCAAGGTCTACCGGTGCCCCGGGTGCGAGCAGGAGATCCGGTCGGGCCTGCCGCACCTGGTGAGCTGGCCCGCCTGGGCGGGCGGGGAGGACGAGCGCAGGCACTGGCACACCGCCTGCTGGCGGAACCGGACCAGGCGCGGCCCCGGCCGGAGCCGATACTGAGAGGATCGGCGGGCGCCGGACGCGTTCCGGGCCCACCGGCCGCGCAGCCCGGCGCCCGCCGGCCGTGACGAAGGAGAACGATGGAGATCCGGGCCTCTACGGTCCTGCCCGCGCGGCGCGAGCCGATCGAGCTGCACACCGGTGACGGGCTGACCCTCGTCGGCGAGCTGGCCCTCCCGCCGGAGCGCCCTCCGGTGGCCACGCTCATCTGCCTGCACCCGCTGCCCACGCACGGCGGCATGATGGACAGCCACCTCTACAAGAAGGCCGCCAACCGGCTGCCCGCCCTGGCGGACCTGGCGGTGCTGCGCTTCAACACCCGCGGCACCTCCTCCGAGCGGGGCGCCTCCGAGGGCGCCTTCGCCGACGGGGAGGGCGAGCGGTTCGACGTCGCCGCCGCACTGGAGTACGCCGAGTTCCACGACCTGCCCCGGCCGTGGCTGGTCGGCTGGTCCTTCGGCACCGAACTGGCGCTCAGGTGGGGGCACGACCCGGCGGTGCAGGGGGCGATCCTGCTCTCGCCGCCGCTGCACCGGGCCGCCGACGCCGACCTCGACGCGTGGGCGGCGTTCGGCCGGCCGCTCACCGCGCTGGTCCCGGAGCTCGACGACTACCTCCGGCCGGAGGAGGCGCGCCGGCGCTTCGCCCGGGTCCCGCAGGCCGAGGTCGTCGGTGTGGACGGCGCCAAGCACCTGTGGGTCGGCGAGCCGTACGTGCGGATCGTGCTCAACGAGATCGTCCGCCGGGTGAACCCCGCCGTCCACCCCCTGCCCACCGAGGTCGCCGGGGCGTAGGACCCGCTCACCCCCTGCCCGCCGAGGTCGCGGGGCACAGGGGCCGCTCGCTCCCTGCCGCCGAGGTCGCGGGGGCGCGGGACCCGCCCGTCCGGGAGCGCGCCGCGGCGGCCCTCGGCGGGTGGCCGCAGGCGGCCATCCGTGCGACCCGTCACGCGTCAGGGGGTGTCAGCGGGGCGGTCCCGGATTACGGTGGACGGCGTGCGCCTGTACACCCGGTCAGCGGGCGAGGGACTCCCGGTCGTCCTTCTCCACGCGTTCCCGATGTCATCGACGATGTGGCTGGCCCAGCGCGAGGGCCTCGCCGCCACCTGCAAGGTGATCACGCCGGATCTGCGCGGCTTCGGCGGCTCGCGGCTCGGCGACGACGAGCCCTCGCTCGACCTGATGGCCGACGACGTCGTGCGCCTCCTCGACGCGGAGGGGGTCGACCGCGCCGTCGTCGGCGGCCAGTCCATGGGCGGCTACGTCACCATGGCCCTGTGCCGCCGGCACCCCGACCGGCTCCTGGGGGTGGTCCTCGCCGACACCAAGGCGACCGCCGACTCCGAGGCGGCCAGGGCGAACCGGGAGCGCATCGCCGCCGCGGTCCTGGAGCGGGGCACCCCGGTCCTGGTGGACGAGGTGCTTCCGGGGCTGGTGGGGCCCACCACCCGGCAGCGCCGGGCGATGGTCTTCGGCCGGGTCCGCGGCCTGGTCCAGTCGGCCCCGCCCGCCGCCGTGGCCTGGGCCCAGCGGGCCATGGCCGCCCGCCCTGACTCCTTCGACGCCCTGCGCGGGCTCAAGGTGCCGGCGCTGGTGATCGTGGGGGAGGAGGACGAGCTCTCCCCGCGCTCCGACGCCGAGGCGATGGTGGAGGTGGTGCCGGACGGCCGCCTGACGGTGATCGAGAAGGCCGGCCATCTCAGCGCGATCGAGCAGCCCGAGGCCTTCAACCGCGCGGTGGCGGCCTTCCTGGCGGACCGGATCCGCTGAGCGGCCCGGTTCCGCGGGAGCCGTACGGGAGGCGGAGAACAGCAGGAGAGCCCGGCGACCGCGAAGGTCACCGGGCTCTCCCGTAGCCGTCGTCAATGCCCCGGAGCCGGGGGTGGTGCTACTCCTGCCACCACTCCGCGTCGTCCTCGGCCTTGGCGGGAGCGGGGACCGGCTTGTCGGCGCTGCCGTTGGACGAGGCGGCGATGGCCGGCTTGGCCGGGGCCGCGGTGACCGCGGGCTCCGGCTCGACGGCCGGGAGCGGCGCGCCGCCGAGCAGCTGGCGGAGCTGCGCCAGGTGGCTGGTGATGCTGTCGCGCTGACGGGTCAGCTCGTCGACCTGGCGCTGGGCGACCGAGCGGCTCCGCTCCGCCTCGGCCTTGGCCTCGGAGACGATCGACTCGGCGCTGGCCTTGGCCTCGGAGACGACCTGGTCGGCGTTCTTGCGGGCGTTGGCCAGCAGCTGCTTGGCGTGGGTGTCGGCCTCGCGGCGGGTCTGCTCGGCCTGCTGGGTGGCCTTGGTGGCGCGCTGCTCGGCGGTGGCCGCCCGCTGCTCGGCCTCGGCGACCAGCTTCTGGGTGGCGGCCTGCGCGGTGGCGTGGCGCTCGGCCTCCTGGCGCTCGGCCTCCTCGCGGCGGGCGGCGAGCTGGATCTCGAACTCGGCCTCGTCCTGGGCCCGCTTGGCCTCGGACTCCTCCAGGACCCGCTGGGCCTGGGCGCGCATCTCGTCGGCCTGGCGCTTGGCGGTGGTGAGGATCTCGTCGCGCTCGCGCTTGGTCGAGGCGCGCAGCTGGGCGACCTCGCGCTCGGTGGTGGTGCGCAGCTTGGCGATCTCGCGCTCGGCGTCGGCGCGCTTCTCGGCGACCTCGTGGTCGGCGGTGGCGCGCAGCTTGGCGACCTCGCGCTCGGTGGTGGAGGTCAGCTCGTCGGCCTCGCGGCGGGCGGTCGAGCGGATCTCCTCGGCCTCGCGCTCCGCGGTGCCGCGCATGTCGTCGGCCTCGCGGGTGGCCAGGGCGCGCTTCTCGGCCGCCTCGTTCTCGGCGGCGGCGCGCATGTCGGCGGCGTCCACCTTGGCCGCGGCCTTGATCTCGTTGGCCTCGGCGCGGGCGGCCTGGACGAGCTCCGTGGCCTGCTCCTCGGCGAGGCGGAGCAGCTGCTCGATCCGGGCGCCGAGCCCGGAGTAGGTCGGACGCTCCTGCTCCTGAAGCTGGCGCTGGGAGTCGGCCAGATCCCGCTGCAGGCCCTGGACCTGCTCCCGGGCCTGGCGCAACTCCCCGTCGATCTGCTTCAGGTGGTCGTGGACCTGGTGCCGGTCATAGCCACGGAGCACCACGTCGAATTCCCGAGCGGGGGCGTCTTCAAAGAAGTTGTTGAGCTGGGCGTCGATGTCGGACTGCATGGAGGCTCGATCCTGGGTTGTCGAGACGGCTACACGGGCCGGACGGGGGGTTTCGGACATCCGAGGCGGGAGCCGGGGCGGGATCCACGTCCGGTGGTACGCCAGCGTACTCCGCCGCTGCCGCGTTGGCCTCCTCCTCCGACTATCTGCGCGACTTGTTACGTACGAGGCTTTCTTGTGTTCCGCGTGGTCAAGGTCGACGCGGCGGGAGCCGCCGCGTCGCGGTCAAGACGGCCGAGGCGGCCGAGGCGGCCGAGGCGGTCAAAGCGGCGACCGCGGCGCGATCAGGGCCGCCGCGGCGGGGCCTGGACGAGCTCGGTGAGCATCCCGCCCACGTCCTTGGGGTGGAGGAAGGCGATCGAGGAGCCCATGGAGCCGTGGCGCGGCTTCTCGTCCAGCAGGCGGACCCCCCGGCCGCCGATCTCGCCCAGGGCCGCCTCGACGTCCGGCACGCCGAACGCGACGTGGTGCACCCCCTCTCCGCGCTTGGCCAGGAACCTGCCCACGGGGGTGTCGGGGCCGAGTGGTTCGAGAAGCTGGATGTAGGAGCCGCCGCCCTCGCCGTCGGCGATGTGCAGCATCGCCTCCTTGACCCCCTGCTCCTCGTTGACCTCCCTGGCCACCACCGTGAGCTCGAAGGTCCGCTCGAAGAAAGCGATCTTCTCCTCCAGGTCGTGGCAGGCGATTCCCACATGATCGATGCGCATGAACATAGGACCGTCCTCCATGGCGGGTGTCCGGGTACTCATAGGTATCGTGGCAAACGCGTCACGTCCTCCGCGAGGGCGCGCCGGTGATCGGGACCGAGGAGCGGAAATCTCCGAGGGCCGAGGGCAGGGATCCGGCCGCCCCGTCCGAGCCGTGACGCGCAGCGCCGCCATCGACACAGGGAGGCCCCTCCTATGCCTGGTTCCGTCATCGTCGCCGGAGCTCGTACCCCCATCGGCCGCCTTCTCGGCTCACTGTCCGGCCTGACGGCCGCGGAGCTCGGAGGCATTGCGATCAAGGCCGCGCTGGAGCGCTCCGGGGTCGCCCCCGAGGCCGTGCAGTACGTGATCATGGGTCAGGTGCTCCAGGCCGGGGCGGGACAGATCCCCTCCCGGCAGGCGGCCGTGAAGGCAGGGATCCCGATGTCCGTGCCGTCGCTGACGATCAACAAGGTCTGCCTGTCCGGGATGGACGCCATCGCCCTGGCCGACCAGCTCATCCGGGCCGGCGAGTTCGACGTCGTGGTCGCCGGCGGCATGGAGTCCATGTCGAACGCCCCGCACCTGCTGCCCGGCCTGCGCCGGGGAGTGAAGTACGGCGACGCCGGCGTCGTGGACTCGATGGCGCACGACGGCCTGACCGACGCCTACGACCAGGTGTCCATGGGCGAGTCCACCGAGCGGCACAACGCCCGGCTGGGCCTGACCCGAGAGGAGCAGGACGCCTTCTCCGCCCGCTCCCACCAGCTCGCCGCCGCCGCGATCAAGAACGGCGCGTTCGACGACGAGATCGTCCCGGTCTCCATCCCGCAGCGCAAGGGCGACCCGGTGGTCTTCTCCGCCGACGAGGGCGTGCGCGGCGACACCACCGCCGAGACCCTGAGCCGGCTGCGCCCCGCCTTCAGCAAGGACGGCACGATCACCGCGGGCTCCGCCTCGCAGATCTCCGACGGCGCCTGCGCCGTGGTCGTGATGTCGAAGGCCAAGGCCGAGGAGCTGGGCCTTGAGTGGCTGGCGGAGATCGGCGCCCACGGCAACGTGGCCGGGCCGGACAACTCGCTGCAGTCGCAGCCGGCCAACGCGATCAGGCACGCCCTCGGCAAGCAGGGGCTCTCGGTGGACGACCTCGACCTGCTGGAGATCAACGAGGCCTTCGCCCAGGTCGTCCTGCAGTCCGCCAAGGAGCTCGGCGTCCCCCTCGACAAGGTCAACGTCAACGGCGGCGGCATCGCCCTCGGCCACCCGATCGGGCCTCCGGCGCCCGCATCGTCCTGGCCCTGGCCCACGAGCTCCGGCGCCGGGGCGGCGGACTCGGCGCGGCGGGCCTGTGCGGTGGCGGCGGCCAGGGCGACGCCCTGATCATCCGCGTCCCCTCGGCCTGAGGGCCGGGATGGGAGACCGGACGGCCGCTCCGGCCGGGTCCGGAGACCACGGCCGGGCGGCCGGACCGGTGGCGTCAGGGCACCACGACCGACGGGACGGAGGCGGCATGGATCTGGACGTCCTGGTCGAGGGCGTCCGCCAGGGACGGCCCCGGGCGGTGGCCCGGCTGATCACCCTGGTGGAGAACGGCTCGCCGCTGCTGCGGGAGATCTCGGCCGAGCTCGTGCGGCTCTGCGCCGACCGGCCGGAGCGGGCCCGGATCATCGGGCTCACGGGCTCGCCCGGCGTGGGCAAGTCCACCTCCACCGCGATGCTGGTCCGGACGTTCCGCGAACGCGGCCGGAAGGTCGGCGTGCTGGCGGTCGACCCGTCCTCGCCGTTCACCGGCGGGGCGCTGCTGGGCGACCGGGTGCGGATGCAGGACCACGCCACCGACTCCGGCGTGTTCATCCGGTCCATGGCCAGCCGCGGCCACCTGGGCGGCCTGTCCTGGGCCGCGCCGCAGGCGCTGCGCGTGCTGGAGGCCGCCGGGTGCGAGGTCATCCTCGTCGAGACGGTCGGGGTCGGCCAGGCCGAGGTGGACATCGCCTCCCTGGCCGACAGCACCATCGTGCTGCTCGCGCCGGGCATGGGCGACGGGGTCCAGGCCGCCAAGGCGGGCATCCTGGAGATCGCGGACGTGTTCGTGGTCAACAAGGCCGACCGCGACGGCACCCAGGCGACGATCCGCGAGCTGCGCAACATGCTCGCCCTGGTCGAGAGGGCCTGGCGGCCGCCGATCGTGCCGACGGTGGCCTACCGCGGAGAGGGTGGCGGGGACGTGGCCGACGCGCTGGACGCGCACCTGGCGCACCTGGAGGAGTCAGGGGAGCTGGAGCGCCGCCGCCGGGCCAGGGCGCGGGACGAGATCGAGGCGGTCGCCCTGGCCGGGCTCCGTTCGCGCTTCGCCCACCTGCACGGGGACCGGCGCCTGGACGCGCTCGCCGCGCGCGTCCTGGACGCCGAGCTCGACCCCTACACGGCGGCGGACGAACTGCTCGCCTCACTCGGCTGACGGGGTCCCGCCGGCGACCGCCGGCGGGACCCTGCGGCCTGGAGCGGACGCGCCCGGAGCAGGCGGCCCGGAGCGGACGCCCGGAGCAGGTGGGTCAGGGTTCGTCGGTGAACTTCACCGTGACCTTCGTGAAGCCGAGGCCGCCCAGCATGCCCTGCAGCATCGCCTTGGTGTTCTGGTCGGCGCGGTTGCGCAGGTCGCTGGCGAGGGCCGCCTCGGCGATCTTCTTCTCGGCCAGCACGTAGAGCTCCTGCTGGTCGGCCGGGGAGGAGGACAGGAAGTCCCCGACCCGGTCGAACAGGCCGCGCTGCTGGTCGTAGACGTAGGAGCGCCGGTTGTCGAGGTTGGGTTTCTCCAACTGGGCGCGCGGGAGCCGTACGGTGACCTCGGTGCGGTCGGGGGAGACGGTCAGCGCGTCCTTGGCCAGGCCGCCGAAGTCCACGTAGGCGTCGACGCCGCCCGCGCCGACGAAGAGGGTCCGGGTGCCCTTGATGGCGTCCGGCAGGAAGTCGGCGTCCTTCTCCAGGTCCACGATGACCTGGAAGTTGCCGGTGGCGGCCTCGAAGCGGCTGAGATCGTGGATGGACTGCAGCAGGGCGGGCTGGCTGCGGTCGACCGTGGTCTCGCCGAAGGGGTCCAGCCACGACCAGGCGACCCTGGCCCCCACCGCCAGGAGGACCACGGCGACGAGGAACCCGGCCAGGAAGCGCCAGCGGCGCCGGCGCGGCGCCGGGGGGGCGGCCTCGGGGGGTGCTTCCGGGGGAGCGTTCACAGCCGTGTCCTTCCCTCGGGGGCCGCTTTCTCACCTGGACCCTACGCGGATCCCGTCACCGCCGCGGAAGGCGCCCGGACGTCACGTCCTGCAGGCGCCGCCGGAGCACGTCGTGGATGCTCCCGAGCGACGCGCCGGGCGACGCGCCGGGCGCGGCCGGCGCGCTCGCCGCCGCCGGGACCGTC
>NZ_CDRNDK010000107.1:0-16052 GCF_977012225.1 Planomonospora algeriensis
GGCGCCGGGCGGGCGGCCCCGGCCCTCTCGCCCCGGCCGCTCTCGCCCCGCCCGGCCTCAGCGTCCGGACAGCCACTCCAGCAGCAGGCGCACCCCGAAGCCGGTCGCCCCCTTGGCGGACAGGCCCTCGTCCGCCGTGCTGCGGCCGACGCCCGCGATGTCCAGGTGCGCCCACGGCCGCTTGCCGGTGAACTCGCGCAGGAACAGCGCCGCGGTGATCGAGCCCGCGCCGTAGGCGGACCCGGCCTCGATGTTGGCCAGGTCGGCCACGGAGGACTCCAGCGCCGGGACGTAGTCGTCGATCAGCGGCATCCGCCAGAGCCGCTCGCCGCTGGTCTCCCCCGCCCCGGCCAGCTCCGCCGCCAGGGCGTCATCGGAGGCGAAGACCGCTCCCAGACCCTTGCCGAGGGCGATGCCGATCGCCCCGGTCAGCGTGGCGATGTCCACCATGACGTCCGGATCCAGCTCGGCGTCGGCGTAGGCCAGCGCGTCGGCCATCACCAGCCGGCCCTCGGCGTCGGTGTTGAGCACCTCCACGGTCCGCCCGCCGTACTGCGTGATCACGTCGCTGGGGCGCTGTGCCGTACCGGAGAAGGAGTTCTCCGCCGCGGCGATCAGACCGGTGACGCGGACCCGCGCGCCGAGGGCGGCCAGCGCGCCCAGCACCGCGATGACGACCGCGCCGCCCGCCATGTCGGTCTTCATGAACTTCATGCCCTCGGTGGGCTTGAGCGAGAGGCCGCCGGTGTCGTAGGTGATGCCCTTGCCCACCAGGACCACGTGCCCGGTGGCCTCGCCCTCCGGCTCGTAGGAGAGCTGGATGAGCCGCGGAGGGCTTACCGAGCCCTGGCCGACGGCCAGGATGCCGCCGAACCCGCCGGCCCGCAGCTCCCGCTCGTCCCAGACCCTGGTGGCGACGCCCTGCTCGGCGGCGCGCTCGGCGAGCCAGGCGGGGGTCTTCACCGAGGCCGGGGTGTTGGCCAGGTCCCTGGCGAGCGCGACGGCGCCCGCCACGGCCCTTCCCCTGGCGATCCCCGCCTCGACGGCGGCGCTCCCGGTCCCCGCCTCCCCCTTCGTCCCCGTCGTCTCCGCCGCGTCGCCGGTCCCCCCGGGGGCTCCGGCGCCCCCGTCGTCTCCGGTGACGAGCCGGATCGAGGCCACCGGCCGGGACGACGGGGCGGTCTCACCGATCCGGAAGGTGTAGGCGGCCAGCAGCGCGCCCTCCGTGAACGCGGCCACCGATCCCGCGGACGCCCCGGGCGGCGGCACGACGGCGACCTCCTCACGGCCCCTGGCCCTGCGGGTCACCGCCGCGCCCGCCTTGCGCAGCGCGTCGGCCGAACCGTCGCCGATCCCGTACAGCAGGATCCGGCCGACGGCCTCGCCCCGGGCCACCGGCACCTCGACGATCTCCCCGGCCTCGCCCTTGGCCTCATAGCAGGCCAGCAGCCCGGCGGCGGGCACGGGCAGCTCGACCGGCGGGTCGAGGTCCGCCGCGAAGGGCACCGCGAGCAGCGCGGCGTCCTCCGGCGCCCGCGCGACCGTACTGATCGAAGTCTCCAGTGGCACGTCGCTCATTCCTTCCAGCGTGGGGGTCCCGGCCTTCGGGCGGGGCCTCGGCGGCTCCGCCGCGAACCCGGGACGGGACTCCGCTCCGGAACCGGGGCAGGGCTCCGGTGCCGAACCGGGGCGGGACTCCGCTCCGGAACCGGGGCAGGGCTCCGGTGCCGAACCGGGACGGGGCTCCGGTGCCGAACCGGGACGAAACGCCGCGGCCCTGGCGCGAGCCGCCGCGGGGGCGGCCCTGCGGCCAGGGCCGTGTCGTCAAGCCGTGTCATCGGGCCTGTCTCAGCCGACGACCTTCTTCAGCTCCTCACCCAGGGCGCCGGCCTCGTCCGCGGAGAGCTCGACGACGAGCCGGCCGCCACCCTCCAGGGGAACCCGCATGACGATCCCCCTGCCTTCCTTGACGACCTCCAGCGGACCATCACCGGTCCTCGGCTTCATCGCCGCCATGCGTGTATCCCTTCCTGCTTCGGGCTCCGGATCTCCGACTGACCCGAGGGTGGCCGACGCATTCACGTCTTCTGTGATGTCCTATTATCCCGCCTCCACGCTCGGAATGGGAACGATCAGGTTCCAGGCCGGTTCCGCCGGAGGTCCGATACCGTTGTCCGGGGCCCCTCCGCCGACCAGACTGGTCCCTGTGAACGCCCGCGCCGCACTCTTCGACCTGTACGGTGACCACCTGCGCTCCCGGGGCGGCCGCGCGTCCGTCGCCGCCCTCGTCCGCCTGCTCGCCCCGCTGGAGATCGCGGCCCCGGCCGTGCGCACCGCCATCTCACGCATGGTCCGGCAGGGCTGGCTCACGCCCGCCCGGCTGCCGCAGGGCCCCGGCTACGAGGTCACCCCGAAATGCGTGCGGCGGCTCGACGAGGCCGCGCTGCGGATCTATCGGGCCGGGACCGTCACCTGGTCGGGCCGGTGGCACCTGCTCGTGATCGAACCGGTACGCGAGCGGCCCCGGCGGGAGCGGCTCAGGGCCGATCTGTCCTTCCTCGGATACGCGCCGCTGACGGAGGGCACCTGGATCGGCCCGCACCTCTCGCCCGAGCTCGGCCCGCTGCTCGCGGGCGAGGAGATCCACGCCGAGAGCTTCGAGGCGGTGCTCGACGGCGACCCCCGGGCGCTCGTCGCCCGCACCTGGGACCTGGAGGCCATCGCGGCGGCCTACGAGGAGTGGCTGGCCCGGGCGGTGGAGCTGATCGACTCGCTGCCGGACGACGCCGACGACGACCGGGTGTTCGCCGTCCGGAGCAGGCTGCTGCACGGCTGGCGCAACTTCCTGTTCCGCGACCCGGGACTGCCCGCCGAGCTGCTGCCGGGCGGCTGGCCCGGGGACAAGGCCAGGGCCTACTTCGAGCGGGAGGCCGCGCGCCTGCTCCCCGCCGCCGCGGCCTTCGTCGACCGCCATCTGACCGAACCGTGAAGGGCCCCGAACCGTGAAGGGCCCCCGCGCTGAACGGCGTCACCCGGCCGGCCGCTGGATCTGGTCCCGGACCCAGCAGTCGGCGACGTGGTCGTTGACCAGGCCGATGGCCTGCATCAGCGCGTAGGCGGTGGTGGGGCCGACGAAGCGGAAGCCGTTCTTCTTCAGCTCCTTGGCCAGCGCCACCGAGCCCGGGGTCAGAGCCGGCACGTCGGCGCCGCTCGCGGGCACCGGGGAGCCGGGATCGGCGTGACGCCAGACGAGGTCGGACAGGCCGACGCCGAGCGCGGCCCGCGCGTTGGAGACCGCCGCCTCGATCTTGGCCCGGTTGCGGACGATGCCCGGGTCGGCCAGGAGGCGGTCCACGTCGTCCTGGCCGAACGCTGCCACGGCGGGGATGGAGAACCCCGCGAACGCGCTGCGGAAGTTCTCCCGCTTGCGCAGGATCGTGATCCACGACAGGCCCGACTGGAACGCCTCCAGGGTGAGCCGCTCGAACACCCGGTCGTCGCCCTCGACCGGACGGCCCCACTCCTCGTCGTGGTAGGCGATGTACTCGGGGGCGGAGCTCACCCACCCGCACCGGACGAGTCCGGTCACCCGCGCCCCTCCTCGTCCGCCGGTCCGCCCGCCCGTCGCGCGGAGGCGGCGCCGGACTCCCCCTCCGGGTCGTCCCGTGGGTCCCTCCCCGGCTCCTGCTCGGCCCCGGCGCCCTCCCGGGTCTCCCGGTCCCAGGCCTTCCGGTCCCCGGCGTCCTCCGGGTCCCCGAGACCGCCGGAGTCCTCCAGGTCGTCGAGCTCCTTCGGGTCCTCGAGGTCCTCGAAGTCCGCGAGGTCGCCGAGGGAGGCGGGAGCGGACACGGCGGCGTCCTCACCCGGCTCGGCGAGGTCTCGGCGGGGCGCGCCGGGCCGGTGCTCGGTGACCGGCCCGTACACCGGGCCGGCGTGCATCTCCTGCCGGGCCTGGAGCCTGCTCGCGAGCAGCTCCGACACCCGCTGCTCCAGCACCGCGATCCTGGTGTCCCGCTCGCTCAGCGCGTTCGCGGCGCGCTGCAGCGTCTCGTCCACGCTCTGCGTGTGGTAGCCGATCAGGCTCACCGGCAGTTGCAGGGCCATGAAGTCCACCGCGGCGAGCTGTCCGGCGGCGGGCAGGGCCAGCGGGGGCACATCGGGCGCGAACTCTCTGAGCTCACCGCCCCTCCCCGTGGCGACCAGCACCACGCCGGCGAGGATGGCCAGGGCAGCGAGAACGAGTACGACCAGCACATACGAATCGTGCCACAACTCCCTTCCTCCAGGTTCCGTCCCGCGCATCCGGAAGATCCTCGGAGCCAGGACCTATGATCACCGCATGGCAGATCCCCTGGTGGTCGGAGCGGACGCGGAGGCCCGACCCGGCTGGGTCGAGGCCCACTCGATCGACGAGGTCGAGCGCCTCGTCCGGGCCGGGTGCACCGTCGTCGTCACCCCTTCCGAATTGGCCCGGTCCTCGGCGCGGACCCGCGCACGGGTCTCCGCGCCGACGGCGGAGCCGCCTGGGGACACCGGGGAGGCGACGGACTCCGGGACGGACCCGGCGGCCTCCGGAGGCGCGACGGCCCCCAGGAACCCGGCGGCCTACGGGGACGCGACGGCCTCCAGGGGCGCCGCGGCCCCCCGGAGCGCGGCGGACGACGAGGCCGCCGAACTCGCCGCCGCCTCGGTCTGCGCCTGGCTCGGCGTCCGGGTCTTCCGCACCGCCCGCCCGGAGCAGGTACGGCTCGCGGTCGCGATGACCGAGTCCCTGGCCGGGAGGCGGCCGCCCGCGCTAGCCCGCCGTGGCCTCGCCTAGCTCGTCGAGGCTCGGCCTCAGGCGCCCGGCGGGCTTCTCCAGCAGCTCGAACGCCTCCTCGACCGTGGTGGTCCAGGAGATCGCGTCGAAGACGCCGGCCCGGGTGAAGCCCGCCTCGTGCATGCCCTCCACCAGCTCCTTCAGCGGCGCGTAGAGGCCCCACGGGTCCAGCAGGACCAGCGGCTTCTCGTGCAGCCCCAGCGTCCGCGCGGTCCAGATCTCGAAGAGCTCCTCCAGCGTGCCGATGCCGCCGGGGAGCACGAGGAAGGCGTCGGATCGGGCGTCCATCGCCCCCTTGCGCTCCCGCATGTCAGCGGTGACGATCAGCTCGTCGGAGTCGGTGTCGGCCACCTCGATGTCCACCAGGGCCTGCGGGATCACCCCCACCGTGCGGCCGCCGCCCGCGCGGACCGCGCGGGCCACCGCGCCCATGCACGACACCCGGGCCCCGCCGCTGACCAGTGTGTGCCCGCGTCCGGCGAGCTCGGCGCCCACCTCCTCCGCCAACCGCAGGTACTTGGGATCGATCTTCTGGCTCGAGGCCAGGAACACGCAGATGAACACCGGACAACCCTATTCGCCGCCGGCCACCGTGCTCTCCGCCGCCTCCTGCTCCTTCTCCTGCTGCCCCGGCCTGCCCGCGTCCGCCTCGGCGATGATCCGTACGGCCTCGTCCGGATCGTCGGTGACCTGGATCAGGTCGACGTCGGCCGGGGAGATCTTCCCCGTGGACACGAGCGTCGTCTTGATCCAGTCGAGCAGCCCGCCCCAGAACTCCGTGCCCAGCAGTACCACGGGGAAGGAAGTGATCTTGCGCGTCTGGACGAGGGTCAGCTCCTCGAACAGCTCGTCCAGCGTGCCGAACCCGCCCGGCAGCGCGACGAAGCCGCAGGCGTACTTCACGAACATGGTCTTGCGGACGAAGAAGTAGCGGAACTCGATCCCGAGGTCGACGTACTCGTTCATGTGCTGCTCGAAGGGGAGCTCGATGCCGAGACCGACCGAGATCCCGCCCGCCTCGACCGCTCCCTTGTTCGCCGCCTCCATGCAGCCCGGTCCGCCACCGGTGATGACGGCGTACCCCGCCTCGGCGAGCCCCCGGCCGAGCCGCACGCCCAGCTCGTAGTCGGGCGAGTCCACCGGTGTGCGCGCCGAGCCGAAGACCGTCACCGCCGGGGGCAGCTCGGCCAGCAGACCGAAGCCCTCCACGAACTCCGCCTGGATGCGCAGGACCCGCCACGGGTCCATGTGCAGCCAGTCGGCCGGCCCTCGCCGGTCGAGGAGTCGCTGGTCATAAGTGGAATCGGGGACGAAGTCACCACGGACCACTGCGGATCCCTGACGGCGCTCCGGACGTGTCTTCTTCATACCGATCACGCTAGCGCCGCCCCGGGAAAAATCTTGAAAATTCTCCGCGAAAACACGGAACCGGATTTCGACGGGCCCGCGTCTAACCGGCGAGGGTGCTGCTCGGGACTGAAAGTGGCTTTCCCCGCCAAATGGCCGGCGAGGAAAGCCACTTTCTCGTTTCAGGGGTTCACCGGAACGCCCTCCGGACGCTCAGGAGAGCCAGGCGAGCAGGTTGCGCTCGGCTTCAGCGATCTTGGAAAGTGAGACGGACTCCCCGCGCTGATGGGCCAGGTTCGGGTCGCCGGGGCCGTAGTTGACGGCCGGGACGCCCAGGCCGGAGAAGAGCGAGACGTCCGTCCAGCCGAGCTTGGCCCTCGGGACGCCGCCGACGGCCGTCACGAACGCCGCCGCCACCGGGTGGGTCAGGCCGGGCCGCGCGGCCGGGGCGCCGTCGGTGAAGCGGAGCTCGAACCCGTCGAACACCTCGCGCACGTGCTCGCGGGCCTCCTCCAGCGACAGGTCGGGGGCGAAGCGGTAGTTGACCGTCACCACGCACTCGTCGGGGATCACGTTGCCCGCGACCCCTCCGGTGACGCCTACCGCGTTCAGGCCCTCGTGGTACTCCAGCCCGTCCACGACCGGCGTCCTGGCCCGGTAGGCGTTCAGCACGTCCAGCACCGGCCCGGCGGCGTGGATCGCGTTGACGCCGAGCCAGGACCTGGCGCTGTGCGCCCGCTTGCCCCGGGTGACGACCTGCGCCCGCAGGGTGCCCTGGCAACCGCCCTCGATCACCCCGTCGGTGGGCTCCATCAGCACCGCGAAGTCCCCGGCGAGCCAGCCGGGGTGGTTCCGGCTGAGCCGGAGCAGCCCGTTGCGCTCGGCCTCGATCTCCTCGCAGTCGTAGAAGACGTAGGTCACGTCCCGGTTCGGCGCCTCCAGCGCGGCGGCCAGCTTCAGGGCGACCGCGACGCCGCTCTTCATGTCGGAGGTGCCGCAGCCGTACAGCAGGTCGCCCTCGACCCGGCTGGGCAGGTTGCCCGCCACCGGGACCGTGTCGAGATGCCCTGCGATCACCACCCGCTCGCCCCGGCCGAGCTCGGTGCGGGCCACGACCGAATCGCCGTCGCGCTCCACCCGCAGGTGCGGCAGGGTGCGCAGCGCCTCCTCCACCGCGTCGGCGAGCGCCTTCTCGTTCCCGCTCACCGACTCGACGTCCACGATCCGCGCGGTGAGCGCACCGACGTCCTGGGTGAGGTCCAGCCGCGTGTCCATGCAGGCGACCCTATATCCGCCCGGCGCGCGTCGCCTCCCGTCCCCTCCCGTCCCCTCCCGCCCCCGGACGGCGGCCCCGGGAAAGCGCCCCCCGGCCTGCGCGGAAGGCCCTCGGGGCCGGGCCCGCCGGGCTCCGGCGGGCCGCGGGCCGGTCCGGCGCCGGGTAGGTTCTTCACCGTGCGACGGCGGTTCTCCCCAGGTGTCATCGCGATCATCGCGATCGTGACCGTGCTCGCGGTGGCCATCACCGTGGGCCTGTTCGCGCTGCTCGACCGCCCCTCCACGGACGAGGGCTGCCGGGTCACCGCCGCCGGGGGCACCCTCGACCTGGAGATCGAGCAGGCCCAGGTGGCCGCGGCCATCGCCGGCGTGGCCCACCGCCGCAGGCTGCCCGAGCGGGCCGTCGTGATCGCCTACGCCACGGGCATCCAGGAGTCCAAGCTGTACAACCTGCCGTTCGGCGACCGCGACTCCGTGGGCGTGTTCCAGCAGCGGCCCTCGCAGGGCTGGGGCGACCCCGATCAGCTGCTCGACCCGGTCTACAGCGCCGGGAAGTTCTTCTCCGCGCTGGTCAAGGTGAAGGACTACCGGAAGATCCCGCTGCACGAGGCCGCCCAGGAGGTGCAGCGCTCGGCCGACGGCTCGCTGTACGCCCAGCACGAGGAGAACGCGAAGATCCTGGCGGCGGCGTTCACCGGGCGGGTGCCCGGCGCGCTGCACTGCTGGTTCCCCCTGGAGGGCGGCGAGACGCCCGTCCCGGCCCCCGCGCCGGCCAAGGCGGCCAAGGAGCTGGCCCGCACGCTCGGCGCCGGGACCACGCTGAAGGCGGCCTCCCGGAAGCAGGGCTGGCTGATCGCCGCCTGGTCCCTCTCCCACGCCCAGAAGTACGGCCTGCGCCGCATCGGCTACGACGGCCGTTCCTGGACCGTGGAGGGCGGCGAGGAGCAGGGCTGGACGGCCGATCCCGGCGTCTCCGGGAGCGCGGTCCGGATCTCCTAGTCCCTGCGCAGGATCGTGATCGACCCGGGCGGCAGCGACCGGGCGTAGGAGGAGTTCCAGCCCTCGCCCTGCACGCGCTCGAAGGAGAGCAGCCGGCCGTCGGCGGCCCGGTAGTCGGCGAAGTCGAGCAGCCCCCGGTCGGGCATCCCGGTGAAGCCCTCCGAGCGGAACGCCGCGGTGCCCCGGTCGGCGGGGAAGAACTCCACGCCCTCCACGATGATCATCGTCTTGGCCGGGACCATCCCCTCGGACGGGACCGGCGTCCACAGCAGCACCTCCAGGTGGGGCGCGTCCCCGGGGGCCTGACCGGGGCGCATCTCGACCGAGAGCCACTGGCGGCGGCGGGTCCCGTCGTCGAGGAGGTACTCCGTCCACTCCGCGCCCTGCCACGACAGGTGCATCGCACCGAGCACGCGGGCCCGCACGCCCTGGTGGTCGATCGTGTCGCCGACCTTGATCGTGCGGGGGTCGGGGTAGTCGATGCCGACATGTCCCGAGGCCTCCGGTCCGGACGGCGGAGGGGACGGCGCCGCGGACCGCGGCGGTTGCGCGGTCCCGGCCGGAGCGGGGGGCGTCTCGCCGGACGACCGGGCCCGGACGTCCTGCGGTCCTGGCGGGTGGTCGCGTAGAACGCGCCCAGCAGCAGGACGGCGGTCAGCACGCTCAGGCCGAGTATCACGGCGACCTCAGGGGTCATGCCGCGCGATCCTACTGGAGGCGGAGCACCGCCGCACCGATGCGTTCGTCGCTCGCTGTCAGGGCGATCCGGACATGTCCCTCGCCGGCCGTGCCGTAGAACTCCCCCGGTGCGACGAGGATCCCCTTCTCGGCGAGAGCGCGCACCTGGTCCCAGCAGCCGGTGCCGTCGGACGCCCACAGGTAGAGCCCGGCGGCGGAGTGCTCGATCCGCCAGCCCGCCGCCTCCAGCGCCGGGCGGAGCACCGCCCGCCGGGCCGCGTAGCGGGTCCGCTGCTCCTCGGCGTGCGCGTCGTCGTCCAGGGCCGCCGTCATCGCCGCCTGGACCGGCGCCGGGACCATCATGCCCGCGTGCTTGCGGACCTCCAGCAGCCGCTTGACCAGCACCGGGTCACCGGCTGCGAAGCCCGCGCGGTAACCCGCCAGGTTGGAGCGCTTGGAGAGCGAGTGCACCGCGATCAGCCCCTCGTGGGAGCCCCCGCACACGTCCGGGTGGAGGATCGAGATCGGCTCGGACTCCCAGCCCAGCTCGATGTAGCACTCGTCGGAGGCGACGACCGCGCCGTGCTCGCGCGCCCAGGAGACGACCTTGCGCAGGTGCTCGGCGGGCAGGACCCGGCCGGTGGGGTTGGACGGGGAGTTGACCCAGACCAGCGGCACCCGCTCCGGCCCGAGCGCGACCAGCCCGTCCGTGGCGTACGGCTCCGCGCCGGCCAGGCGGGCCCCCACGTCGTAGGTGGGGTAGGCCAGCTCGGGGAAGATCACCCGCTGGCCGGACCCGACGCCGAGCAGCGTCGGCAGCCAGGCCACGAACTCCTTGGAGCCGATCAGCGGCAGCACGTTCGCCGGGTCGACGACCACGCCGTGCCTGCGCCGCAGCCAGCCGGCCGCGGCGGCGCGCAGCCGGTCGGTGCCGTAGGTCAGCGGGTAGCCGGGGCTGTCGGAGGCGTCCGCCAGCGCCTGCCGTACGACGTCGGGGACCGGGTCGACGGGGGTGCCCACCGACAGGTCGACGATTCCGCCGGGATGCTCCAGCGCCAGCTCCTTGTACGGCGTGAGGCGGTCCCATGGGAAGTCAGGCAGCCCGATCACAGTTCTCTCCGCTAGCGCGCCCCCTGCCCGGGGCGAGCGGGGGAAGGTCGTCGATGGAACCGGCCAGCGGGGGCCGCGTCCTCGGCGATCACTCGCGCGCGCCGCCCCCGCCCGCGGCCGGCTAGTGCTCCTCGGCCTGCGGCGGCAAGGCCGCGACGATCGGGTGGTCCTTCTCGATCTTGCCGACCTTGGAGGCGCCGCCGGGCGAGCCGAGGTCCTCGAAGAAGTCCACGTTCGCCTTGTAGAAGTCCTTCCACTGCTCGGGGAGGTCGTCCTCGTAGAAGATCGCCTCGACGGGGCAGACAGGCTCGCACGCACCGCAGTCCACACACTCGTCAGGGTGGATGTAGAGCATGCGCTCGCCCTCGTAGATGCAATCGACGGGGCACTCCTCGATGCACGCCTTGTCAAGCACGTCCACGCAAGGCTGCGCGATGACGTAGGTCACCTCGGGCTCCTTCTTCTTTACGCACCTAGGCACGACTTCGACCGCGGGTTGCTACGCCCTAGTATTGCCGTGCCCACCGGGACTCTGAAACGGGAGGGGGCCAAACGCGATGAACCCTGGCTTCGGCGCCCGCCTCAGCATCACGATAACCCCCAGTGACGTGGGGAAAAGAGTAACGACCCGGAGAAGGGTCCCGGAGGGTTTCCGTGACGCCGTCGGAGAGCTGGAGTTCTGGCGGGACGGAGTGCTCGGCGTGCGCAGGCGCGACGGGGCCCTGGTCGAGATCGACGAGCGGACCCTCGTGGCGGCCAAAGTCGTCCCGGGCCGGGCGTAAGCCGTTCACCAAGAACGGTCGCGCCTCCTCGACCGCCGCGATCACCGCCAAGAGTATGCGCGGTGTGACTGCACGCACCCGATTCGCCATCGCCACCGCCGTGGTCCTCGCCGCCGCGATCACCGGATGCGGCGGCGCACCGGCCACCGAGGGCACGCCGCTGCCTCCGGTGAAGCTCCAGGCCGCCTCCCTGGAGGAGGGCTTCGCCAGCATGGAGCGCCTCGTCGAGGCGGCCAGGAAGGAGGGCTCGCTCAACGTGGTCGGGCTCTCCCGGAACTGGGTGAACTACGGCGAGATCATCGACGCCTTCTCCGACGAGTACGGCATCGAGGTGAACGAGCTCGAACCCGGGGCGGGCGGCCGGCGGGCGATCGAGGCGGCTGGGCATCTCAAGCCCGACGTGTTCGACCTGAGCCTGGAGGTGGCGGTCGCCGAGGCGGACTCCCTGGCCCCCTACAAGGTCCGCGGTTGGCAGGACCTGCCCGACCACCTCAAGGACCACTCCGGCAAGTGGTACGCGGCCTACGGCGGCTACATGTCCGTCGGGTACGACGCGCGCAAGGTCGCGGCCCCGGCCTCCTACGCCGACCTCCTCAAACCGGGCCACGCCGTGTGGCTGCCCGGCGACCCGCGGCGGAACGCGGCCGCCTTCGCCGCCGTCATGACGGCCTCCCTGCGCGGCGGCAGGGCCGACGCGGCGCGGGGCGTGGAGTTCTTCGGCGACCTGGCGGCGGCCGGGAACCTCGTGACCGAGGGGCGGCCGCCGTCGGTCGCGCTGGACTGGGACTTCCTCAACGCCGCGCGGGCCGCCCGGGAGCCGGAGGCGGGCGGACCCGACTGGAAGGTGGTGATCCCCGGCGACGCCGTGATCGCCTCCTACCACGTCCAGGCCGTCAACGCCGCCGCGCCGCACCCCGCCGCGGCCCGGCTCTGGCAGGAGTTCCTGTTCTCCGACCGGGGCCAGAACCTGCTCCTGAAGGGGTACGCCCGGCCCGTCCGGATGGAGGCCATGCGGATGGGCGGCACCCTGGACGCCGAACTCGCCGCCCGGCTCCCGGCGACGAAGGCCCGGCCGGTGGTCCTCACCGTTCCGGAGACCGACCAGGCGAAGACCGTGGTCACGCGGGAGTGGGACCGCGACGCCGGTTGACCGCGGGATCGGCGTGACTGCTGCGTCGCAGGATGTCCGAGACTCTAAAGTGTCCGGAGGTTACCGGTGAGAGGCCGGACGGTCTCGGAATGTGAGCTGACATCGTGCGATACGACACGCCCAGCCTGATGACGTGGAATGCTCGCACCTACGACGGCGGCTTCGGATACGTCTCGGCGCACGGCGCCCCCCTGGTCGACCTGCTGGACCCCCGGCCCGGGGAGCGCATCGTGGACCTCGGCTGCGGCACCGGTGTGCTGACGGCGGAGATCGCCTCCCGGGGCGCCTGCGTCCTGGGGATCGACGGCTCCCCCGCCATGATCGAGAAGGCGCTGGCGCAGTATCCCGGGCTGGACTTCATCGTCGGCGACGGACGCGACTTCGTGGTCGCGCAGCCGTACGACGCGGTCTTCTCCAACGCGGCCCTGCACTGGATGGGGAGCGAGCCGGACGCGGTGATCTCCAGCGTCAGGGAGGCGCTGGCGCCGGGCGGCCGGTTCGTGGCCGAGATGGGCGGGGCGGGCAACTGCGCCGCGCTGACGGCGGCGGTCTCCACCGCCTGGCGGGAGCACGGGCTGCCCGAGCCGGACCTCCCGTGGTACTTCCCGACTCCCGCCGAGTACGCCGGCCGGTTGGAGAAGGGCGGCTTCGTCGTCCGAATTCTCGAGTACTTCGACCGGCCGACTCCACTTGACGAGTGCCCCAACGGAGCGGCGGACTGGGTACGGATGTTCGCCGGTTCGCTGCTGCACCAGCTCCCCGCGGAGCTGATCGAATCCTTGCTGCGGCGGGTGAACGAGCTGGCAGCGCCCGCGCTGCGGCGGGAGACCGGCTGGATGGCGGACTACGTGCGGCTCAGGTTCGCGGCCGTCCGCCGCTGAGCCCGCTGAGACCACCCGATGCGCTAAGGCGATTTGCCAGACTATGGTCTGTTCCATGAGTCTCGTTCTCCAGCGACGAGGAACGACTCGGGCAAATCAGAGGTGCTGGTGAAGGGTGCGGATGAACGTCTGTCTGAGTGACCTCGTGCCGCCGTTGCGCTGGAGCGACGCGGCCGCGATCCCGCTCCTGCGCGACCAGCCCGATCTGCCGGACGCCTGGTGGCGCAGCCTGCCCCTGCCCGCGGTGCTCGCCGTGCTGGGCCCCGAGCGGCTCGCGGAGATCGTCGCGGAGATCGCCCTGGAGCACTGGCCCGCCGCGTCGGTGGGCGACGTCCTGCCCGCCCTGTACGTCCTGGACCCCGACGAGGCGGACGAGCCCTGTACGGCCATCGCCCTCGACCGGGCCGGCTCCTGGCCGGGGCTGCTCTCCTTCACCGGCCACGACCTGCGGGACCAGCCTTTCGTGCAGCCCCGCCCGCTGCTGCACACGCTCTTCGGCGCGGTCTTCGCCCGGCTCTCCCCGGTGCCCGGCCGCTCCCGGGCCGCCGCTCCGGAACGCGTGCGCCGGACCGCCTCCGAGCCCGAGGCCGCGTTCGAGCCCGCCCCGCGACCGAGGCCGGGCCCGAGATCGCGTTCGAGCCCGCGCCCGAGACCGCTCTCGAGGCCGGGCCCGCGCCCGAGACCGTTCCCGAGGCCATGTCCGAGCCTGTGCGCGGGTCCGGCGTCCCGCGGGCCTCGGCATCTTCGAGCCCGTCTCCTCCGGACACACGACCGGACCGGAACCCGAGCCCGAGGACGTGTCCGAGGAGATGTCCGGGGACGTGCCCGAGCCCGAGCCGCGGCTCGCCGGGACCGGCGACGCGGCGGAGCGGATCACCGTCCCGGCGATCGCGGACGAGGCGGACGAAGCCGACGCGGCGGAGGACGACGCAGCGTCCGACGCAGCGGCCGAGGTGGAGGACAACGCAGCGTCCGACGCAGCGGCCGAGGTGGAGGACGAGGCCGTCGGCGCGGACGCGCCGCCACGCGTGTCGAGCCTGCACGCCCTGCTCGACACGGCCTTCCTCGACCTGGAGGATCTGAGCTGGGCCGTCGCGCAGAACAGGGTCTTCACCGACGACCCCGCGGCGGTGGAGTCACTGGCCAAGCTCTTCGCGGTCCATCCCGAGGTGGTCCGGGACACCGAGGCCGAGCTGCGTTCGCGGTTGCGGCGCTGGCTCGCCTCCGATGAGGCCGCGCCGTACCGCGGCCACCTGACCGCGCTCAGGAAGACCCTCGGCAAGGCCGCGCCCGTCGACCGGCTGATCGACGCGGCCGACTGGCACGCGTGGGAGCTGCACTCCCTCGACGTGCCCGCCTGGCAGTTCGTGCTGGCGACCCTGCCCGACTACTACCTCGTCGACGACTGGCTGGTGGACGGCGACATCGCCGACCTGCGCCACCGGACCCGCGACCTGATCAGCAGCGCCGAGCGCCCGCCGACCGTCGGCCGGGCCCTCGAACTGGTCTCCACCCTCGGCATCCACCCCGAGGTCGCCAAGGAGTGGCTGGAGAACGTGCCGCAACTGCGCATCCTCGGCGCCGGAGAGTCGGCCCGCCGCGCCAACGGCGCGTCCCCGCGGCAGGCCCCGCCCGTCCCGGAGCCCCACCCGGAACCGGAACCCCACCCGGAACCGGAACCGGAACCGGCGCCGGTGCGGCGAGCCGAACCGGAACCCGCCCGGCAGCCGGACCCGGCACCCGCCCGGGAACCGGCCGGCGAGGCGGAGCCGCCGTCGCCGTCGCCGTCCGGGGGCGCGACCCCCTTCGGCGCCGGGTTCCCCGGTTTCTTCGAGTCCTCGCTCCCCTCCGGGAACGCCGGTTTCTTCGAGTCCTCGTTCCCGCCCGACGCCGTCGTCCGGCCGCTCAAGGACGTGTCGCTCACCCGGCGCTGCTTCCGGCAGCCGGACGGCCGCTGGTGGCTGCGGGTCGACATCACCGCCGACCATCTCACGGGCGCCGAGTGCCCGCTGCCCAGCGGGTTCGCCGCCTACCTGGGCATGGCCCCCGGCGACAGCCGTACGGTCACCAGCATGGTGGGCGAGATGACGCTGCGCTGGCGCGACCGGCCGGCGCTGGAGTCGCTCGTGCTCCTGCTGCACGACGTGGGTGCCAAGGAGGGCGGCCACCTGTTCCTGACGCTGTCCGAGGAGGGGGTCCTGCGCGCCAGGCACCTGCCCGCCGCGGCCCCCGGGACCGAGCCGATCGCGCGGGCGCTGCGGCTGGTGGGCTACACCGCGCCGAGCGGCACGCCCGAGCAGGCCGCCAGGGTCATCGCCACCCGGATCGGGATGACGGGTCCGGTGGGCCAGGCCGACCTCCTGGCCCGCCTGCGCGAGCGCGGTGACCGCGACCTGCAGTCCCTGCTGGCGTAGCCGATGCCCCGACTCGCGATCGCCCCGGAGTTCCCCGTGGAGCTCAGCGCACTGCCCCAGCCGGCGCGCCGGGACGCGCTGGTCTCCGTGCGCAGGTTCCTGCAGAACGCGGCCGGCGCGCCCCACCCGGAGCGGGTCAGGGGCGCCAGGGACGACCGCGTCGCGACGCTCCGCCTCGCCGAGCGGCACCGCGGCGTGGTGGTCAGGCAGCGGGACGTCTACTGGCTGCTGACCGTCCTGCCGGACGCCGAGGCGTGGGCCTACGCCCAGCGGTACCGCTTCGGGGTCAACCCCGTGATCGGCGTGGTCGAGGTGTGGGACGCCGAGGCGCTGGAGCGGGTGGAGACGGCGATCCGCAGGTCCGCGGCGTCGTTCCCGGCCCGGCTGTTCGCCGACACCTGCGACGCGGACCTGATCGAGCTGGGCGTCGACCACCGCTTCCTGCCCCTGGTCCGGCTGATCACCGACGAGCTGACGCTGGAGGCGCTGGAGCCGCTGCTGCCCCCGACGCAGTACGCCCCGCTGGCCGCGCTCGCCCGGGGGGAGTCCGTCGCCGCGGCCTGGCGGGAGCTCGACGCCTGCCGCGCGGTCGACGCC
>NZ_CDRNDK010000108.1:0-16018 GCF_977012225.1 Planomonospora algeriensis
GGCTGCGGGCCGCGCTGATCCTGCCCGCGATGCTGGCCGTGGTCGCGGTCGCGGGCGGCGGCCGGGAGCGGTCGGCCGGCGTCGCCGTCTGGATGGCCTCCGGGGCGGCGGCACTGGCCCTCGGCCCGGTCGTGGGCGGTTATCTCGCCCAGCACGCCCACTGGAGCTGGATCTTCCTGCTCAACGTGCCCCTCGGTGTGCTGTGCGTGGCCCTCGCGGCGGTCGCCGTACCCGAGTCGCGCGACGAGACCGCCGCCCGCGTCGACGTGCCGGGGGTCGTGACCTCGATCGTCGTGCTGTCGGCGGGCACGTTCGGCCTGACCTTCGCCGCCGAGCTGGGCTGGACCTCACCGGTCATCCTGGGCGCGCTGGCGGTCGGTGCGGCCTCGGCCGTGGCCTTCGCGGTCGTGGAGCGCCTGGGCCGCGACCCCATGGTGGACCTGGCGCTGTTCCGGGCGCGGGCGTTCACCGGCGGAGTGATCGCCCAGGTGCTCTGGGGGCTGGGCGTCAACGGGGTGTTCTTCTTCACGGCGCTCTTCCTCCAGGGGGTGCTCGGCTTCAGCCCCACCGCCTCGGGACTCGCCTTCGTGCCGCTGGCGCTGCTCGTCGCCGTGGTCACGCCGCTGGTCCCGCTCGCCGAGCGCCGTCTCGGCGCGGCCCGCACGGTCGCGCTGGGGCTCGTGCTGGTGGCGGGCGGCATGGTCGCGGTGGCGTTCCTGCGGGCGGGCGACGGCTGGGCCGAGCTGCTGCCCGCCGTGTGCGTGATCGGGATCGGCTCGGCGCTGACCATGCCGCTGGGCTCGGCCGTGCTGGGCGCCGTGCCCGAGGGGCGCGCGGGCGTCGCGGGAGGGGTGTTCAGCGTCGCACGGGAGATGTCGGGGCTGTTCGGCATCGCGGTGGTCGGCGTGATCGTGAACGGCTCCGCCAGCTTCACCGCCGGCTACTCGACCGGCCTGCTCACCGCCGCCGCGCTGGTCGCCGCCGGAGCCGCCGTCAGTCTGGTGACGCTCCGGTGAGCGGCTCCCCGGCTCCGGTGACGCACCGTGTGGATCTCCTGGCGTACGGCGCGGGCCCCTCAGGCCCGGTGACGCTGCGATGAGGATCGCGGTCCTGGCGTTCGGGTCGCGGGGGGACACCCAGCCGTGCGTGGCACTGGGGTCCGGGCTCGCCGCGCGCGGGCACGGGGTGACCGTGGTCGCGGCGGGCCGGTACGGCGGGCTGGTCGAGGAGGCGGGGCTCGCGTTGAGCCCCCTCGGCGTGGACCCGCAGGGCATCGTGGAGTCCGAGGAGGGCCAGGCGTGGCTGCGGAGCGGGCCGGCCGGGTTCGCCCGGGGCTTCCGCCGGGTGGTGGAGCCGCTCGCCGAGCGGCTCGTCACCGAGGTGGACGCGGCCTGCTCCGGCGCGGACCTGGTGCTGGCCCCGGCGCTGGGCGGGATCGGGCACCACCTGTCCGAGCGGTACGGCATGCCGTACGCGCTGCTGCACTTCCAGCCGAGTGAGCCGACCCGGGCCTTCCCCAACCCGCTGGTCCCACTGCGCACGCTGGGCTCCTGGGGCAACCGGGGCAGCTACGCGCTGGTCGAGGGGCTGAGCGGACTGCTGCTCGGCCGGATGGCCGACCGGCTGCGGGCGCGGGTGCTCGGGCTCGGCCCCCTGCGGGGCGGCGTGTTCCGGCGGGCGCGGGCCGAGCGGGTGCCGGTGCTGTGCGGGGTGAGCCCTTCGGTCGTCGCCCGCCCGGTGGACTGGCCGGACCACGTCCACCTGACCGGCTACTGGTTCACCGAGCGTGCCTGGAGCCCGCCGCCGGAGCTGGAGGCGTTCCTGGCGGCGGGCCCGCCCCCGGTCTACGCGGGCTTCGGCAGCATGGTCCCCGCCGACCCGGCCGCGACGGCGCGGACGGTGGTGGCGGGCTGCGGGCGGCCGGGACGCGCGGGATCCTCCAGGGCCTGCCGTACGGCGGGGCGGACGACATGCTCGTGATCGGCGAGGCGGACCACGCGTGGCTGTTCCCCCGGACGGCGGCGTGGTGCACCACGGGGGCGCCGGGACGACGGCGGCCGGGCTCCGGGCCGGGGTGCCGTCGGTGGTGTGCCCGTTCTTCTCCGATCAGCCGTTCTGGGGCGCCCGGGTGGCCCTGCTGGGCGCCGGTCCCGCACCGCTGCCGGTCCGCAGGCTCACCGCCGCCGCGCTGGCCGGGCGGGTGGCGGCGGCCGTACGGGATCCGGGGATCCGGTCGGCGTCGGCCCGGCTGGGGGAGCGGCTGCGCGCTGAGGACGGGGTCGCGGAGGCGTGCGAGGCGCTGGGTGCTTGACCGACGTCGTTTCCGGTGGTCCTGGAACGACGTCGTTTCCGGTGATCGCCGGGGAACCGCCCGCAGCGCGGTGCACACCGCTCCGATTCCGGTCATGGCCTCTGATACCTGAACGTCTCCTGACAGAACCTGTCGGAACGCTGTTCGGACGGGAGCGATCTCGGTAGGGTTCCAGTAGATCGTTCTGTCTGCCATGCCAGGGAGTTCCACGACATGCGACTCACTCTGCGGCGGGCCGTCGCCGCCGGTTCGATGCTCGCGCTGATCGGTGCCGTGGCTCCCGCGGCGGCCGCCTACGCCCAGGACGAGCCCCGCAGCTGCCGGGACCTGCTCGCCGCGGACGCCCCGGCGTACGTCCAGTGCCACTGGCTGGCCACGCCCGAGGAGGCGGCCGGCGTCGCCCTGTTCTGGGGGGCGGACGACAACGCCAAGCTCAAGGAGGCGACGCCGTACCCGGGGTGGTTCATCGACTGCTCGGCGCCCGACAGCTCCTGCCCGGCCCCGCCGGACGGCGGCGCCGAGGGCGACGAGAACTCCCCGCTCCCCGAGGGCGCGGAGGAGGGCGGCACGCCCGAGTGCGAGGCCGGCGGCCAGGAGTGCGCCGTCGGCGGGTACGAGGCGGGCGGGGACGGCACGGTCGCCGGTCCCGAGACGGCGCCGGCACCCCGAAGACCGCGACCGCTCAGACGGCTCAGAACGGGCAGGCCGCTCAGACGGGTCAGGCCGCCGTGCGGCCGCCGACCGCGGCGGAGATCGCGGCGGCCGCGCAGACCCCCGGCGGCCAGGCCGTCACCGCGGCGAGGGCCACGGGCCTGCGGGTCTGGCTGGACACCGAGCTGGCCGACGACTGGAAGGCGGGTCCCGACGCCTTCGCCGCCGCGGTGAAGCGGGTCGGCGCGCTGGCCGCGCGTCCCGAGGTGGCCGGGATCCGGTTCTCCACCCAGCTCGGCTACGACACGACGTTCACCGCCCACGAGGAGGTCACGGCCTTCGTCGCAGCCGCCTCCGCCGCGCTGCGCCAGGCGGCCCCGGGCAAGCAGCTCGGCGTGCACACGGTCGTGCCGGAGTTCGCCTGCGGCGCCGTCGAGGCGTGCAAGACGGAGACGGCGAAGAAGTACCCGCTGCTGGCCCCGGAGCGGATCGAGTCCTACCTGAGCGCCGGGGGCGTCGACCAGCTCACCCTGGACGGCGGCCTGCTGCGCGGCGGCTACACGGCCTGGGGGATCGACGCCGAGACGGCCCGGCGCAACCAGTCGATCCAGCTCCGCGCCCGTGCCTGGGACGTGCTCACCCGGGTGGCCGCCGAGGAGACCGGACTCGTCGGCGACGTGAGCGCGCAGGAGGTCGCCGACCGGGTCTCCACCCCGCTCCGCGACGGCGCCGCCCAGCAGGTCAACGTCTGGACCCGGTTGCAGGACACCCAGGGCGTCGTCCGGCACCTCACCGCCTGGGACGCGCTGAAGAAGCTCGGCCCGCTGCAGCGCCGGATGGCCGCGGTCTACGACCCGGCCACCCCCGAGACGGACACGGCCGCCGACCTGAAGAGGATCGCCGAGGTCTTCGGCCAGGTCTACCTGACCACCGCCTGAACCACGCAGGACGCGGGCGGTCAGGCGTCGCGGCGGTCGAGCAGCACGGCGGCGGCGAGCAGCAGCAGCGTGGTCCAGGCGGTGAAGATCCCGTAGCCCTGCCATGGCGTGAGCAGGGCCTGGTCGCCGGGGACCGCCAAGGTGATCAGGCGGCCGGCCTCGGACGGCAGGTAGGCGTGGGCGTGGTCGCCGATGCGGCCGGGCAGCAGCCCGGCCAGCGGGGGCAGGACCAGGACGACTCCGAGAACCGCGGTGATGCCGCCCGCGGTGTGGCGCAGGATCGCGCCGACGGCCAAGGCGAACAGGCCGAGCATGGACAGGTACAGACCGCCGCCGAGGACGGCGCGCAGCACGCCGGGGTCGTCGAGGGAGACCGGAACCGCGCCGCGCAGGACGGCGGCGCCCAGGAAGAACGAGCCGAACGAGACCGCCGACCCGGTCAGCAGCGTCACCAGCCCGAGCACCAGGGCTTTCGCCGCGAGCATGGGCACCCGGCGGGGAACGGCCAGCAGGCTGGAGCGGATCGTTCCCGTGGCGTATTCGGAGCCGATCACCATGACGCCCAGGACGCAGACCGCGAACTGGCCGATGGACACGGAGGTGCTCAGGAACAGCGCGGTGGGATCGGCTGAGATCATCGCGCGCGTGGTCGCGTCATTGGTCTCCCACTGAACGGCGATGGCGGCCGAGAGAGCCGCGGAGAACCCGGCGGTGACCACCACGAGCAGCAGCAGCGACCACATCGTCGAGCGCACCGAGTGGAACTTGGTCCACTCGGCGCGGACCAGGCCCCGGAACCCGGCCGAAGGCGTGGCCGTCGGAGCGGCGACCGCGGTCATACGGTTCCTCCTGAGGGGTGAGCGTCGTATTCGAGGCTGTCACGGGTCAGGTCCATGAACGCCGCCTCAAGCGAGCGGTGCTGAGGGGCGAGCTCGTGCAGGACGAAGCCGCCGGCGGCGGCCAGCTCGCCGATCCGGGCCGCTTCGAGGCCTTCGACGCGCAGGCCGCCGTCGGCCTGCCGGGCCACCACGCCGCCCTCACCGATGAGCACATCGGCCAGAGGACCGGCGCCGGGGCTGCGCACGAGCACGGACGGCCGGCTGTTGCGCCGGATGAAGTCACTCATCGAGCAGTCGGCCATCAGGCGGCCCCGGCCGATCACGACGAGGTGGTCGGCGGTGACGGCCATCTCGTTCATCAGGTGGCTGGAGACGAAGACCAGCCGGCCCTCGGCCGCCAGACGCCTCATCAGGGCGCGGATCCAGACCACGCCCTCGGGGTCCAGGCCGTTGACCGGTTCGTCCAGTACCAGGACCGACGGATCGCCCAGCAGCGCCGCGGCCAGGCCCAGTCGCTGACTCATGCCCAGGGAGAAGCCGCCGGCGCGTCTGCGGGCGGCGTCGGCCAAGCCGGTCAGGTCGAGGACCTCCCCGACCCGGCGGCGGGGGATCCCCTGGGCCTGGGCCAGGTGCAGGAGGTGGTGGTACGCACTGCGGCCGCCGTGCACCGCGCGGGCCTCCAGCAGCGCGCCGACCGTGTGCAGGGGCCGGTGCAGATGCCGGTAGGGGCGTCCGGAGATGGTGGCGGTGCCCGAGGTGGGGTGGTCCAGGCCCAGCAGCAGGCGCATGGTCGTCGACTTCCCGGCCCCGTTGGGGCCGAGGAAGCCGGTCACCCTGCCCGGCTCCACGGTGAAGGACAGGTCGTCCACCGCGAGCTTGTCGCCGTAGCGCTTGGTCAGGTTCTCGACTTCGATCATTGATGGGTCCAGGGGGTCGGCGGTGGCGGAGATGTGACCGGCGGAACCGGCCGGGCGATCAGATCAACCCGAGTTCGCGGCCCATCCGGACCGCGTCCACCCGGGTGCGGGCATTGAGCTTCGAGACGATCCTGCTCAGGTTGTTGCGAACGGTTCCCGTGGCCAGGCACAGCTGGTCGGCGATCGTGGTCACGTCGGCTCCGTCGGCGGCCATCCGCAGCACGTCGACCTCCCGCGCGGTGAGTCGTTCGACGAGCTGCGGGGCGGTGAACCGGTAATCCATGACCGTGTAGCCGGCCGACAGACTGCGAATGGACTCCAGCAGCCGGTTGGCCGGGGCGTCCTTGAGGAGGAACCCCGATGCTCTGGCTGTCGCCGCCCGGCCCGCGATCCACGCGCTCGCCGTACCGCTCAAGATCAGTGCTCGGCAGGCGGGGGCCCGGACGGCCAGCTGGGCGGCGGCTTCGAAACCCCCGGGGCCGAGGGAGTCCACGTCCAGGACCGCGACGGTGGCGCGATTGTTCAAGGCACAGGTCACAATGTCGCCGGCCCGGCTGACGTCCCCCACGACGTCGATGCCCGGCGCGGTGTGCAACAGGGACACCAGGGCGCTGCGTGTCATCGCCCAGCTGTCCGCAACCATGGTTTTGATCATTTCGGGCCTCCCTGACGGACATGTGGAAGTGAAGACTGAAGGTGAACGGCCCCGCACGGACGTGGGAAAGGATCAGGAGCCGGCCGGGTCCCCGTCGGAAGCACAGGGGGGCGCTTCTGCGTCATGATCGTTCAGAAGCATGTCGAGGGCGATGGGAACCACGTCCGCGCCGCAGTACGCGATCGTCCATCCCGTCAGGCCGCCGACGTCGAGGACGTGGTAGAGCATGGCATGTGTGCCGTTCTCCGCATGTCGGAGGCCGGTGGCCGTCACGTACAGCACCAGCGACAGTCCCTCCTGGTCGACGCGGATGTAGACGTGCCTGATCGTGGCATCGGCGGAGGCGCCGGAATAGAGCAGGACCCGCAGGCGATCCAGGTCGGGTGGTTCGGCGCCGCAAGGGGGCGCCAGCAGATGAGCGGTGACGACGTACATGACTACCTTCTCGAACGAACAGGCCGGGCGGATGAGCTTGGGCGGGCCATTCGATTCAGTGGAGCAGTTGGACGTCCCAGTTGTTTCCATCGCTGTGGCAGATACGGTGAATCGTCAGGTGGATGTGCTTGGACTGTTTCCTGGCGGTTCCGGGGGCGGCGCAGAATCCACGGCCGTGATTTCCGTCGCCTTTGGCTGAAGGAGAGAAGTCGAAAGTGGATGCCGAGGCGGTTGCGGTGCTCAACGTGCCGATGATGATTCCGGACGCAACGGCGGAGGCGATGACGCGGGCAACTCGGTCGATAAGTTCCACTTCTGCTCCTTCTCGGGTTCCGCTGGAGTTCCTGTCGAGGTGCGCGGGGGTGCCGGCCTCCCCGCTGAAAGGAGCATGCCATCCTCTCCGCCTGACCCTGAAGGGAAATGAATGGCGTCAAGTCGCCTGGCGTATTGTGGTCGCCCCGTGGCCGTGAACCGCTGGAGCGCTTGAAGGAGGGCTCGAACCCATGCAAGATCAAGTGCAGGGAAGACGGTGACGCCACAAGACGGGAGAGGCGAGTTGCTGGAGCCGCTGGGGCTCGATGAGGTGACGGAGAAGGTCTACCGCTTGTTACTCAGCCGACCCGGCGGTGACGAGGACGTCGATGCGCTCGCCGTCGAACTGCATGTAACGGCCGACCAGATCAGGGCCGCGTTCGACCATCTCGCCGAACTCGCTCTGCTGCGCCCTTCATGGGGGTCGCCCGGCCGGTTGCGACCGGTCAGTCCGGAAGCCGGGCTGCAGATTCTGGTACAGCGCCGCCAAGCCGAGATCCTGCGCCAGCAGCAGCAGATAGCCGAGGCGCAGGCCGCCATCACCGGCCTGGTCAACGAGTATGCCGGTCTGCGTCCGAGTGAGTCCCATCCCAGAGCTGAGCGGCTTGTGGGAATGGACGCGATCCACACCCGGATCGAGGAACTGGCGACCGGCGCGCAGGACGAGGTGGCCAGCTTCATGTCTCATCGCGCGCACGACGCCCGCGCACTGGAGGCGGGTAAACCTCTGGATCTGCAGGTCCGAGGGCGAGGCGTGCGGATGCGCACCGTCTGCCTGCACGGCATCCGCAACGACGCCGCGACTTTCGCCTACGCGCACTGGCTGACGGATATCGGTGCCGAAGTGCGTACAACTCCGACGTTGCCGGTCCGCATGCTCGTCTACGACCGGCGTGTCGCGTTGCTTCCGCTGGATGCGGGGGACCCCAAGAGAGGTGTCATCCAGGTCTCCGACACCGGGATCGTCACTGCGGTTCTGGCGCTGTTCGAACAGATATGGGAGGCCGCCACCCCGCTGGGGCAGAGCCGCGCGAAGGACGACACCGGGCTGTCGGCCCAGGAACGTGAGCTGCTCAAGCTGCTCTCCCAGGGAATGACCGACGAAGGCGCCGGGCGCCAGCTGGGGCTGTCGCAGCGCACCGTCAGCCGGATGATGGCCGCCATCATGGAGCGGCTGGATGCCCGAAGCCGGTTCGAGGCCGGAGTGCGTGCCACTAAACGCGGCTGGCTTTGACCGGCCCGCGCGGGAAGAACCACTCGGTCGACTCGCGCATGCCCCGGACCGCGATCGGCTGCTCGGCCGCTCCGGTCGCCGGGCGGAACCACCGGGTGCCGATCAGCCGTCTCCATCGGCAGGGCGGGCATTTCCCGCCTGGCCGATGGAGACGGCTGATCCGCTCCTACCGAAGGTAGCTGCGTACCGGGAGACCTGTCACCGTGCCGCCGGTCACCGGCCACCGCCGCAGGAGAACGGCTGCCACGCCGGCGAGAACGAGCCAGCCGACCACACCGGTGATGCTGGCGATCGCCGGGTTGTACGGCGCTTTCATGTCACCGACCAGGACGATCACCGTCGCGGAGCTGTTGAAGGCGGCGTGGGACATGGCCGCCGGCCACACGCTGCCGGTCCGGAGCCTGAGCCAGGCCAGGATGATCCCGTAGACCGTGCAGAGGCCGATCATCATCAATGCGGCCCACGCGCCGAGGTCGGGGTAGTTGTAGCCCAGCAGGGTGTACGGCGCGTGCCACGCCCCCCAGATCACCCCGGAGGCGAGGAGCGCGGGCCAGACGCCGTACCGCTGCAGCCGGGGCACCAGCCATCCGCGCCACCCCAGTTCCTCACCCAGCGCGGGCAGCAGGAGGAGCAGGGGCTCCAACAGGACGATCGAGGCCAGCTTGGGCAGGATCTCGAGCAGGGAATCGCTCAAGGGCTGGGAAGCAGGGGGGAGGCCCTGCACCTCGCGAAGCACGCTGAGCCCGTTGAGGTCGAGGGAGAGCAGACCGAGCAGGGCGCTGAGCGCCACGGCGGCGAACACCGCGACCGGTGTTCCGAACCAGGCCAGGCCGGTCAGCCGGATGGTGCGGCGCCTGTCGGGCCCCCACGTCAGCCCCGCCTCGCTGCGCCAGCTCCAGGGACGACCTGTGCGCCCGGCCGTCAGCCGGACGGCCAGCACGCCGACCGCGGGCAGGACCATCAGGGCGGCGGAGGTCAGGATGGAGGCGAGCGGGGACTCGAACGCGGAGCCCGGCCGCTCACCCTCCAGCCACAGTGGCAGGGCCACAAGCCAGGCGAGGCCGTAAGCGACGGTCAGGAAGACGGCCAGATCGGCATGCTCGCGGAGCTTCACGACAACCTCCTGGATCTCACCGGACGCCGGTCCGGAGTGGGGGGCTCCATTCTCCGGGACATTACGGCGCGATCGGCGATCGAGCACGCGGCGGTGGCTCCGGGAAGTCGGTGACGGTTGCGGGCGACGACCCGGTAGACGCCCTGGGCGATCCAGCGAACCGGAACCGAGGCCAGGACGGACCCTGCCGTCCTGGCCCATCCGCCGCCCTGGTACTTGAGCAGGGCGGCGAAGGCGAGGACACCCTGGTGAGGGTGATCGCCCCCGTCGATCCACTGGATCGCCCGCCGGCATTCCCGCTCGGTGAGCCCCAGCCGTACCAGATCGGCTTCCTGCCAGGGAACCGCCTCGGGCCAGGTGCCGACACGGCGCCGCAGCCAGGCCAGGCTCTTGAGGCAGAAACCGCAGTCACCGTCGTAGACGAGGAGGGCGTCGGTCTTCACGGCTTGGCCTCCGCGAGCAGACCCGGCGCGACGCCGGAGACCTGTGGACCGGTCGGTGACATGGCCGGGGAGGTCACCCGGCTCCGTATGGACAGCCACTTCCGCTTGACGGCGGAGTACTCGCGGTCGCTGATCAGGACGAGGTCGGTGGCCATCATGATGAGCGAGAAGAACGGCAGCCCCATGAGGACGCCGATTCCGGCGTGCATGCCCACCGCGCAGAGGAATCCCAGGAACCTGGTGACCCGGTTGAGCAGCAGCAGGGGAAAAGCGACCTGGAAGAAGACGGTGACGTAGGTGGCGATGGTGACCAGGGCGCCGTTCTCGTAGATGAGGCGGCTGAGCTCCGGCCATGGGCTGAACTCCGCCACGCGGAGGATGTAGTAAAGCGCCGTGCCTTCTTGCCAGTGCTCACCCTGGACCTTGTACATGCCGGCTGCGAGATAGACCACGCTCACCTGGAAGACGACCGCGGCCAGAGCGACGTTGTGGAAGGTCGTGGCGACGGAACGCAGCGTGCCGTCCGTCTGCCTGGGAGATCGGCGAGCCTGGCGGCGGGCGTCCAGGGAGAACCTGGCCGAGACGTTCGCGAACATCAGGTAGACGAGGACGATCCTCATCAGGTTGTCGCCGCCGTCCATCACGTACGGGTTGCGCTCGTACCATGACCACAGCAGCAGCCACAGCATCGGCGTGATGATCCGCGTTCGCCAGCCGAGCAGGAACAGCAGGGCCGCAGCCATGAGCGCGTGGTACAGGACCTCGCTCGCGATCGTTGAGTCCGAGAGCGCGTATAGGGAGAACGAACCCTGGTTCGTGAGCTGCTGCAGGAACTCCTCCCAGGTGAAGAGAGCCGAGGGGCCCCACAACTCGTCCCGTACGCCGTAATTGACGACCAGCATGCCGAGTATCACGGCGCCGTACATGACGCGCAGCAGCGACAGCCCCGTCCGGCCGTGAACCGTGGTGGTCAGGGTTCGGATCCCGGACGTGATCTGCCGAGCACTCCACCGCCGCGCATCGTGCGCCGCGACTCCGAAGAACTTGATCATGATTTCGCCTCCGCGGTAGGCCACCAGCCAAGGGTCCAGTGCCGGATCTCCCCCACGTCCGGGTTGGCGCGTTGCGAGAATCGCGGGAACTCGTGCCGTACGACACGGATCTGAACCGCGGTGACCTCCTCGCCCCAGTGCGCCTCGGCGGCCTTCACCGCTATGTGGGCCAGCACCCTTCTCATCTGGAGGATGGTCTGGCGCATGCCGGGATTGGTCCGCTTCAACTCCTCGGAGGTGGGTTCGAAGTCGGCGGGAGCCGATACGGTGACCGGCTCGTCGGGCGCGTACGCGGGAAGGCCGGCCCGGGCCCGATCCTCTTCGGCCAGCTCCCTGCGCATGACGCTCACCTGCTGCGTGTAGAGGGTCAGGATCGTGGAAGCCATCCTCGCGGTGCGGTCGGGAACGGGTGAGTGCAGCACCTTGTCGAGATTGAGGCTCGTGACATCGAGGAACTGCGTCTGGGACTTCTTCCCCGACGGTCCGGCGAGATTCGCCCGCACCAGCATGCCCATATCGCTCTCGACCGGGTCGGGGGAGAAGAGCTGCCAGTTCTGGCCGAAGACCGGTCTCATGTACGACTCGACCAGGGACCGTCCTGCGATCCCCAAGTAGTTGTCCGGGGAAACGAAAAGGAACGTCATGGCCGCATGTGCGGTGAAAAGCGTTCCAGCGATCGTGACGGCGAGTGCGACAATGGTCCTTCTGAATCGCTTGCGCATCTGTTCTACATGCCTCTCCGCTGATGACGGCATGGGAGGCGGCCGCGGAAACGGGGCGCGGCCGCCTCCCATATGCCGACTGTGCGCCGGACTAGTCGAGAGCCTTCATGTCGGGAGCCTCCCGGCCGTCGAAGCACATGTTGCCCTTGGTGTGGCAACCGTTGGCCGCATCCACGACCTGGATGGCGACCACCTGCCAGAGAACCTGGCCGATCACCCCCGGGAAGTTCGCCGACTGCACGTTGCCCGCGTTCGTGACGGTGGGGTCGCCGGCGGCCTGGGCGAAGGCCGTGCTCGCCGTCGTGGAGGTGCTGGTGGCGCTGGCGGCGCCCCCCATCGCGGTCAGCGCGGCGACCGCGGCGACGATGGTCAGCGCCGTACGCTTCAGACTCATTTCTTTCTCCTTCTGATGCGATGGAAATATTTTTGGCGGTGGAGGGCGGATCCGCGGGCCCGGAACTCCACTGAGTGGTTCGGTTTCTTTTCCGTGGATCGCCGTCTTCGTTCTGGTCATAGATTCGCATTCGGGGTGGGTGACGGGTAGATCGTTTCTAACGATTGCGCGTGAATATGAAATGCCGCGCACGGTGACGAATGCACGGGTCCGGTGTGGTGTCCGGCCCGCAGGTGACAGAGGCGCCCGCGCCCGGGGAGAGGCAGGTCCGGTCGGGCAGCGCCGACTGCCGGCCGCCGAGCGCGGGGATGACGCGCGCCGTACGGCGCGGACCTCCGCCAGGTCCTTGTCGACCGGTTCCCGCAGCCGGAAGATGATCCGGAGGCCGGCCGCGTGCCGGTGGAGAGCCTGTGCGAAGCCGTCCGACGGCCGTTCCACGTCCCGACCCGTCAAGGAGCGCGATTCCCATGCCCGATTTCGTCGGTGCCGTCGACCAGGGGACGACGAGCACCCGCTTCATGATCTTCGACCACGGTGGGAACGAGGTCGCCCGGCACCAGCTGGAGCACGAGCAGATCCTGCCGCGGGCCGGCTGGGTGGAGCACAACCCCACCGAGATCTGGGAGCGCACCAGGTCGGTGATCGAGACCGCGCTGAACCGGGCGAACCTGGCCGCCTCCGACCTGGCCGCGCTGGGCGTCACCAACCAGCGGGAGACCACGCTGGTGTGGAACCGCAGGACCGGCAGGCCGTACTACAACGCCATCGTCTGGCAGGACACCCGGACCGACCGGATCGCCGCCGCGCTGGACCGCGACGGCCGGGGCGACGTCATCCGGCACCGCGCCGGGCTGCCCCCGGCGACCTACTTCTCCGGCGGCAAGCTCCAGTGGATCCTGGAGAACGTCGACGGCGTGCGCGCGGCGGCCGAGGCGGGCGACGCGCTCTTCGGCACCACCGACACCTGGCTGCTGTGGAACCTCACCGGCGGCCCCGACGGCGGCGTGCACGTCACCGACCCGACCAACGCCGGCCGCACCATGCTCATGGACCTGGAGACCCTGGACTGGGACGACGAGCTGCTCTCGTTCTTCGGCGTCCCCCGCGCGATGCTGCCGGAGATCAAGCCGTCCTCCCACCCGGGCCTGTACGGCGTGACCCGGGCGGCCGGGCCGCTCGGCGGCGAGGTGCCCCTCTCCGGCGACCTCGGCGACCAGCAGGCCGCGACCGTCGGGCAGGTCTGCTTCGCCCCCGGCGAGGCCAAGAACACCTACGGCACCGGCAACTTCCTGCTGCTCAACACCGGTCAGGAGCTCGTCCGCTCCGAGCACGGCCTGCTCACCACCGTCTGCTACCGGTTCGGCGACGACAAGCCGGTCTACGCGCTGGAGGGCTCGATCGCGGTCACCGGCTCGGCGGTGCAGTGGCTCCGCGACCAGCTCGGCATCATCTCCGGCGCGGCGCAGAGCGAGTCGCTGGCCCGGCAGGTGGACGACAACGGCGGCGTCTACTTCGTGCCCGCCTTCTCCGGCCTGTTCGCGCCGTACTGGCGCTCCGACGCCCGCGGCGCCATCGTCGGCCTGTCCCGCTACAACACCAACGCGCACCTGGCCCGGGCCACGCTGGAGTCGATCTGCTACCAGACCCGGGACGTGGTCGAGGCGATGCAGCAGGACTCCGGCGTGGTGCTCGACGTGCTCCGGGTGGACGGCGGGGTCACCGCCAACGACCTGTGCATGCAGCTGCAGGCCGACATCCTCGGCGTGCCGGTCTCCAAGCCGGTCGTGGCCGAGACCACGGCGCTCGGCGCCGCCTACGCCGCCGGGCTGGCCGTCGGCTTCTGGTCGTCGACCGAGGAGCTGAGGAGCAACTGGCGCGAGGACCGCCGCTGGGAACCGGGCTGGTCCGACGAGCGGCGCTCCCGCGGCTACGCCGGCTGGCGCAAGGCCGTCACCCGGACCCTGGACTGGGTGGACGTCGACTGAGCCCCGAAGGACCCCCTGCGCAGGAGGGGTCCGGCGGCCACGTGCGGCCGGGATCGGGGCCGACCGCGAACTGCACCTTGTCCAGGGTGTTCATCTGAGAGCTGTGGACGTACCAGTCTCCCGGGGCCGACGGCCGGGGTTTCCAGCCAGGAGCGGAGACGAACTCCGCGCGCAGGCCCCGCTCGCGGAGCAGCGGCAGGACCTCGGCGACGGTCTTGTTGACGTAGGGGACGCAGTGGAGGGGCTCGCCGCGCATGTCGGCGGGGAGCCAGGCCCAGTACCGCTCTCCGGGACGCGCCTGCCTGCCGAGGATGACCTCGGCCTCGTGCCGGTAGCCCACCGGGATCCTCAGGCCGATCGGGCACCTGGAGGGCTCCGTGCACGAGGCGGTCGCCTTGATGGTCTGGATGCCGCCCCCGGCGGGTACCGGCCTCCCCTTCTTCTGGAGGTCCACGGCGCCGGCGACCAGCACGGTGCCCGCCATGCCCCGGGACGTCGGCTCGAGGCTGAGCCTGATGCCCAGGCCGAGGGCCTTGAGCTCGGACTCGTATCTGGCCGGGTCGGCGAACAGGTCCTTCACGGTGATGACGTAGTGGTCGCCGTCCCGCTTGATGTCCAGGGCGGCGGAGGCCGGTTTCGAGCCGATGCCCGCGATGTCGGGCAGCGCCCCCGGCGGAGTCGAGTTCCCGGGCGAGCCGTTTGCGGGCCCGGTGCAGCCGGAGGCGTACGGCCCCGCGCGAGCAGCCCAGCACGGTCGCGATCTCCCCGGTGTCCAGGCCCTCCCAGCTGACCAGGGCGAGCAGCTCCCGGTCGTCGGCGCTCAGCCGCCCGAACGCCTCCCGCACCCCGCCCGGGTCGTGCCCGGTGTTTCCGAGGCCTCCGACGTCGCCGGTGTGCTCGGCCCAGCCGGCGAGCTCGGCGCGGAGCCGTACGGCCAGCTCGGCCCGGCGGTCCGCGGCCCGTCGGCCGTTGGCCAGCACGCGCCGGGCCGTGCCGTACAGCCACAGGCGGGCGGCGTGCCCCCGGGGGATGTCGTCCAGGCGCCGCCAGGCCGTGGTGAACGTCTCGGCGAGCGCGTCGACGGCGTCGTCGGGGGAGGCGGTACGGCGGCGCACGTAGGCGAGGAGATCGGGATAGTGCGCGGTGTAGATCTCCTCGAAGCGCCGCTCGGGGTCAGGGGGGCCCACATTGCTTCCTTTCGCCGGGGACTCGTCACCCCGTACGTGTCCGGCAACGGAACTCCGTTTCCCGCCTGTCCTGACTTTCTCAGAAAAAGGGGGCGATCCGCGCTCTGCCGCACAGGATCCCTAACTGAGGAAGTGCACTTCCAGCTCACCGTCGAGCAGGCTCGCCGACCGCCCGAGGAAGCCGGTGATGTGCGAAGACTCCAGGTTCGCGGCGTGGTCCTCGGAGCCGCGCCACACCTCGTAGAACCAGAAGCGCGCGGGCTCGCCCACCTCGGTGTGCAGGTCGTACGTCAGGCAGCCCGGCGCTTGCCGGGTCGGTGCGACGAGCGTCGTCAAGGCGTCGTGCAGGGCGGTTTCGCAACCGGCCTTCGCACGCATCCGCGCGATGACGGTCAAGGGGGTCTTCGTCGGTGTCATGGCGTTCTCCTCCGCGATACGGGCCCCGCAACGGGGCCGGTCCAGAGGTTACGGCGAAGTGGTCCGGTGATACATTCCATTCAAATGCCATTAAACCGGACCAATCGCATCACGGGGCTTCTCCTCGACGTGCCCGACGACGGGCGGGCGCTGCACGAACGCCTGACGGCCGCGATCAGAGCCGCCATTCTGGCGGGACGCCTCGGCCCCGGCGACGCGCTGCCCCCGAGCCGGGTGCTCGCCGAGGAGCTGAACTGCTCGCGCTGGGTCGTCAACGAGGCGTACGTGCAGCTCGTCGCCGAAGGGCACCTCACGGCACGGCAGGGGTCGGGCACGCGGGTGGCGCCGCACGCGCCCACGCGACCGGCGGTCCCGCCGGCCGGGGTCTCCGCGCGGGCGCCCTCGCCGATCG
>NZ_CDRNDK010000109.1:0-15981 GCF_977012225.1 Planomonospora algeriensis
GCCGTCCGGCCCAGCCCGCGGCCGCCAGCGCGGCCAGCGCGCCCTGCCGCCGCTCCAGGCACTGGCGGATCGTCAGCGGACCGGTCACGTAGGCGACGCTGCCGGCGCCGCGCGCCAGCAGGTGCGCCACCGCGGTCCGGCCGCCCGCCACGTCGTCGACGGCCACCGCGCACTGGTCGGGCCGGTGCGCCGGGTGGTCGACCAGGACGACGCTGATCCCGTGCTCGCGCAGCCGGTCCAGCCGGCTGAGGTCCTCGTCCGTGGGATGATCAGCACCCCCCGGACCCGCTGCTCGGCGAGCACCCGCAGGTTGCGCTCCTCCTTGGCGCGCGACCCGGCGGAGTTGCCGAGGATCACCGCGTAGCCGCGCTCGCTCGCCGCGTCCTCTATCCCGGCCGCCACGTCGGTGAAGAAGGGGTTGCCGATGTCGATGACGCTCAGGCCGAGGGTCCTGCTGTGGCCGGCGCGCAGCGTGGAGGCCGAGCCGTGGCGGACGAAGCCGAGCTCGCGGATCGCCTCCTCGACCCGTTCCCGGGTGGCGGCGGCGACCTTGGCGGGCCGGTTGAGCACATTGGACACCGTGCCGGGGGAGACGCCCGCGCGAGCGGCGACCTCCTTGATGCTGACCGTGGTCATGGCCCTTGATTAAAACGTACCAACGCCCTGGACGCCAGTTGCGGGCCCCGTGGAGTGCGCGATGGGCGTTGACACCGTGCGAAAAACCGTCCTAGCGTCCCGGCCTGTCAGTAAAACGTTATACATGCGAGGTCATCTCATGATCCGAGCCGCCATCGTGGGCGCGGGCGCCGTCGCCGCGCACGGGCACATGCCCGCCCTCCGCGCCCACCGGGACCGCGTCGAGCCGGTGGCGGTGGTGGACGTCGACGGGGCCAGGGCGCGGGCGTTCGCCGCCGAGCACGGCATCCCGGCCGCCCACACCGGCCTGGCCGCGATGCTGGCGGCCGAGCGGCCCGACCTGGTGCTCGTCTGCACCCCGCCGCACCTGCACGCCGACCAGGCGGTCGAGTGCCTGGAGGCCGGGGCCTGGGTGTGGTGCGAGAAGCCGCTGTGCCGCTCGCTGGCCGAGTACGACCGGATCCAGGCGGCCGAGGGCCCCGAGGAGGCGGGCGGCCCCTACCTGACGGTCGTCTACCAGCAGCGCTTCGGCTCCGGGGCCGAGCACCTGCGCGAGCTGACCGCGGCCGGGGCGCTCGGCCGCCCGCTGGTGGGCCTGTGCACCACCGTCTGGCACCGCGGCGAGGACTACTACGCCGTGCCGTACCGCGGCCGGTGGGAGACCGAGGGCGGCGGCACGACCGTGCTGCACGGCATCCACCAGATGGACCTGATGCTCTCGGTCTTCGGCGACTGGGCGGAGATCCGCGCGATGGCCGGGCGGCTGGACCGGCCCATCGAGACCGAGGACGTCTCGATGGCGGCGGTGCGGTTCGAAAGCGGCGCGATGGCGAGCGTGGTCACCAGCGTGCTCTCCCCCCGGCAGGAGAGCCACCTGCGCTTCGACTTCACCGGCGGCACGGTCGAGCTGCGCCACCTGTACGGCTACCGCAACGAGCACTGGACGTCGACCTCGCCGCTGTGGGCCCCGCCCCGGGACGTGCCGAGCGGGCACGAGGCGCAGCTCGGCACGGTGCTCGACGCCTTCGCGCGCGGGGAGCGCCCGCCGGCGAGCGGGGCCGACGGCCGGCGGGCGATGGAGTTCGTCGCCGCCCTGTACGCCTCGGCGCTGACCGGCCGCCCCGTGCGCCGGGGGGAGATCACTCCGGACAGCCCCTTCTACCGCCGGCTCGACGGCGGTCTGGGGCTGTGAGCGCCGGGCCCCGGGATTGAAACGTTCTTCCCCGCGGAGCGCCGGACGGGGGTCCCCGGTGTCCCGGGATCTGTAACGTTCGGGTAACCCGGGCGGGGGCCGGAACCGGCGACGGAGCCGGGGATCACCGCCCCTGCCTGGGAAAACGCTTTCCTTGGTGGTCCCGCCGCATGCCCCCGCCATCGCGACGGCGGAGGGGGCGCCGAGAAAGGGGTCTTGTGCGCCAAGTAGAGGAACGTTTTAATCCCCGGTTAAGCGGACGTGACGCGTCCGTGTGAGCGGTGGCACCCATGCGACGGCGGATGTGAAGGGCGGTGGGCGGCGTGCGCGGCGGGATCGCCTACGGCGGGGACTGGAACCCCGAGCAGTGGCCCGAGGAGACCTGGGCGCAGGACGTCGCGCTGATGCGCGAGGCCGGGGTCACCCGGGTGAGCGTCGGGATCTTCGCCTGGTCGATGCTGGAGCCCGCCGAGGGCGTCTTCGAGTTCGGCTGGTTCGACCGGGTCCTGGACCTGCTGGCCGGCGCCGGCATCGAGGCCTGCCTGGCCACCCCGACCGCCGCCCCGCCGCCGTGGTTCGGCCGCGCCTACCCCGGGGCCCTGCCGGTGGACGCCGACGGGCGCCGGTTGAGCCACGGGAGCCGCCAGGGCTTCTGCCCCAGCTCGCCGGTCTACCGGGCCAAGGCTCTGGAGATCGCCGAGCGGCTCGCCCTGCGCTACGCCGACCACCCGGCGCTGGCCCTGTGGCACGTGCACAACGAGTACGGCTGCCACAACGCCCGCTGCCACTGCGACGTCTCCGCCGAGGCGTTCCGCGGCTGGCTGCGCGAGCGGTACGGCACGCTGGAGGCGCTCAACGACGCCTGGGGGACGGCGTTCTGGTCCCAGCGCTACGGGGACTGGGACCAGATCCTGACGCCCCGCGCCACCCCGAGCTTCACCAACCCCGGACAGCAGCTCGACTTCCGCCGGTTCAGCTCCGACACCCTGGTCGGGCTCTACACCGCCGAGCGCGACCTGCTCAGGAAGATCACCCCCCGGGTGCCCGCGACCACCAACCTGATGGCCGGCGTGCACTGGGAGATGGACTGCTGGGACTTCGCCGCCGAGCTGGACGTGGTCGCCACCGACCACTACCTGGTCGGCGAGCGCGCCGACCCGCACATCGACCTGGCCTTCGCCGCGGACCTCGCCCGTTCCCTGGGCGGGGGCCGCCCGTGGCTGCTGATGGAGCACTCCACCAGCGCGGTCAACTGGCAGGGCCGCAACCTGGCCAAGACCCCCGGCGAGCTGCGCCGCAACTCCCTGGCCCACCTGGCCAGGGGCGCCGACGCGATCATGTTCTTCCAGTGGCGGGCCTCGCGGGCCGGGGCCGAGAAGTGGCACTCGGCGATGCTGCCGCACGCGGGCACCGAGACCAAGATCTGGCGGGAGACGGCCGCGCTCGGCGCCGAGCTGGCCGCCCTGGCGGAGGTGGCCGGGAGCACGGTCCGCGCCGAGGCGGCGATCCTGCTCGACCACGCCAGCGTCTGGGCCCAGGACCACCCCGCCCAGCCCACCGCCGACCTGGACCCGGTCGAGGAGGCCAAGCGCTGGCACGCGGCGCTCTGGCGGGCCGGGGTCACCTGCGACCTGGCCCGCCCCGAGGCCGACCTGTCCGGCTACCGCCTGGTGCTGGTCCCCGCGCTCTACCTGGTGAGCGACACCGGGGCGGCGAACGTGGCGGAGTTCGCGCGGCGGGGCGGGACCGTGGTCGTGGGACCGTACAGCGGGATCGTCGACGAGTGCGACCGGGTCCGGCTCGGCGGCTACCCGGGGGCGTGGCGGGAGCTGCTCGGTGTGACGACCGAGGAGTTCTTCCCGCTCCCGCCGGACCGCCCGATCCGGCTGACCGGCGGCGGGACCGGCCGGATCTGGAGCGAGGCGGCCCGCGCCACGACCGCCGAGACGCTCGACGCCTACGCGGACGGGCCGCTGGCCGGCTCGCCGGCCTGGACGCGCAACGCGTGGGGCGCGGGGGCGGCCCACTACCTGACCACCCGGCTCGACGACGCCGCCTTTGGCGGCCGTGCTGGCCGCGGCCCTGGCCGAGGGCGGGGGCGGAGCCGGTCGCGGCGGCCCCGCCCGGGGTCGAGGTCGTCCGGCGCTCGCACCCCGACGGCCGCCGCTACCTGTTCGCGGTCAACCACACCGGCGCCGAGGCGGTTGTCGCGGCCACGGGCACCGCCCTTCCGGGAGGTGAGCCGGTGGACGGCGCGCTGACGGTCCCCGCCGGCGGCGTCGGCGTGGTCCGCGAGCGAGCGGGCCAGGGGCACGGCGGTGTCGCGCGGGGTGGACGGCCTCGACCCCGGGCGCGGCCGTGACGGACGAGTGCAGACAGGAGAGACGACGCATGCCGTACCGCAACCCCCTCGCCTCGCCCGCGGACCTCGACGGGTTCCGCCTGGAAGGGGAGGGCGCGATCACGTTCCCCCGGGGCAGGATGCGGCTGGAGAGCCTCCGCCCCGCACAGGACGGCCAGGACGCCAACATCGTCCTGTGGTGCCCCGAGGACTTCCCCACGGACGTCACCGTCGAATGGGACTTCTGGCCCGTCCACGAGCCGGGCCTGTGCATCCTGTTCTTCCACGCCAGGGGCAGGCGGGGCGAGGACCTGTTCGACCTCGCGCCGCGGACCGGCCCCTACGAGCAGTACCACCACGGCGACCTGGACGCCTACCACGTGTCCTATTTCCGCCGCATGTGGCCTTCCGAGCGCAGACTGCACACCTGCAACCTGCGCAAGAGCCACGGCTTCCACCTCGTCGCGCAGGGCGCCGACCCGCTCCCCGCGGTGCTGGACGCCCAGGGCCCCTATCCCATGCGCCTGACCGTGCACCGAGGGGAGATCACCTTCGCGATCGGCGAGGTGGTCTCGTTTCGCTGGCGGGACGAGGACCCGCTGCGCGGGGGGAAGATCGGCTTCCGGCAGATGGCCCCGATGATCGGGGAGTACGCGAATCTGCGGGTCTCGCCTCATTGACATCCCGGTAAAGACAGCACTACTTTTCACACTTCTCGTCACGATTGTTCTCTTTTTGCTAAGAAAAGAATCCTTTCTTTAACAGAACGGGAAATCCGGTGCGACACCTCACTCCGCGCGACACGTCCGGCGGTGCACGATGACCGCCTGGTCGATCAGGCTCTACGCGGCCTGTGACGAGCTGCTCTGGGCGGCCAGGCTCAACCTTGCCTGGATCGCCTTCACGCTCGCCGGCGGAGTGGTCCTGGGGGTCGGCCCGGCGACCGTCGCGGCCTACACGCTGGCCCGGCGGCACGCCAGGTACGAGTCGTTCCCGCTGTGGCGGGAGTTCGCGGCCGTCTACCGCCGGGAGTTCCTCCGCGGCTCGCTGCTGGTGCTCCCGCCGATCGCGGTGGCCGGCGTCCTGGCCGGCAACCACCTGTACTTCTCGGCCCTCGGGCCGGGGGCGGAGCCGGCCCGGGCGGCGACCCTGGCCGCGCTGGTCGCGCTGGCCGCCGTCACCGCTTACCTGCTGCCGATGTACGTCCACTACGACCTGCCGCCGCTCGCCTGCCTGCCCAGGGCGTCGCGGCTGGTGCTCGCCCGTCCCGCGTCCTCGATCCTGCTGCTGTTCACCCTCTCGGCGGTGGTGTTCGCGGCCGCGACCCTCCCGATCCTGGCCCTCGTGCTCGGCGCCGGCGCCTGGATTCAGCTGAACACCTGGCTCTGCCTGCGCTTCTTCGAAGAGAACGAGGCGTACCTGCACCCGAAAGGCAACCGATGAAAACCACCCCCCGCCGGCTCCTCGCCGGAACGGTCGCACTCACCACGGCCCTCCTCGCCGCCGCCTGCGGCAGTGACGACGCGGGACAGCGGGCCGCGAGCGACGAGCTGACCATGATGGTCCCGCTGTTCGGCACCGCCCCCGACCCCAAGGGCGAGGTGCACCAGGCGGTCGAGAAGGTCGTCGGCAAGAAGCTCAAGATCAGCTGGGTGCCGAACGCCGAGTACGGCGACAAGACCAACGTCGTGCTCGCCTCCGACAAGATCCCCCAGGTCATGGTCGTGCAGAGCAAGACCGCCGCGTTCGTGCAGGCCGCACAGGCCGGGGCGTTCTGGGAGCTCACCGACAAGCTGGACAAGTACCCGAACCTGAAGGCCAAGTCCGAGCAGTCCGAGCTCAACGCCTCGATCAACGGCAAGGTCTTCGGCATCTACCGGGTCCGCCCGCTGCTCCGCTCGGCCGTGCTCTACCGCAAGGACTGGCTGGACAAGCTCGACCTGAAGGTGCCCGAGACCGTCGACGAGCTCTACGAGGTCGCCAAGGCCTTCACCGAGAAGGACCCGGACGGCAACGGCAAGAAGGACACCTACGGCCTGATCATCCCCAAGTGGCCCACCCCGGTCTTCTGCAGCTCCAGTCCGTACAACGTGATCGAGACCTGGTTCGGCGCCCCGAACTGCTACGGCGACCGCGGCGGGAAGCTCACGCCGGCCTTCGACACCGAGGAGTTCTACACCGCCAACCGGTGGCTGAAGAAGATGGTCGACGAGGGCCTGGTCAACCCTGACTTCGCCACCCTCGACTCGGGCAAGTGGAACGACCCGTTCTACCAGGGCAAGGGCGGCATCATCATCGACGTCAACGTCCGGGCCTCCCAGATGTACGGCCTGCTCAAGGAGCAGGACCCGGAGAACTACGGTGACAAGCTGGCCATGGGCGGCAACCTCAAGCGCTCCGACGGCCAGAAGTTCTCCCAGCCCTTCGACGGCTACAACGGCTTCCTGGCCATCTCCAAGCAGAGCGTGCGCACCGAGGCCGAGCTCGACGACGTGCTGAAGGCCCTGGACCGGCTGGCCACCAAGGAGGGCCAGACCCTGCTGGCCAACGGCATCGAGGGGCGCAACTTCAAGCTGGAGAACGGCTTCGACGTGCCGATCAACGACACCGACCCGGCCGTCAAGACCATCAACAACGACGTCGACTTCGCCTTCATCCAGCTCGGCACCTGGGCCACCATCGGCATGGGCGTCTACGAGCAGATGCCGACCAACGAGGCCGAGCGGGAGAACCTCAGGATCCGCAAGGAGCTGGTGGAGCTCGACCTGCAGACGGCCGTGCACAACCCGGCCCTGCCGATCGTCTCGCCCGCCTACGTCAGCAAGGGCGCGGTCCTCGACCCGATCGTCTCCGACGCCCGGGTGAAGTTCCTGGCCGGCGAGATCACCGAGGAGCAGCTGCGGGCCGAGGTCAAGCGCTGGCACGAGAGCGGCGGCGACCAGGTCGTCACGGAGATCAACGACCTGCACGCCAAGCTCGGCGGCAACTGAGCCGGGCCGGCCCGAGCCGTTCTGGGCCGGCCCGAGCCGATTCCGAGCCGATTCTGGGCCGATTCCGAGCCGATCCGCAGGGGGCCCGGCGCGACCGCCGGGCCCCACCTGAGAGAAAGGAGGCCGCTTTGGCCACCGACCTGGCGAAGCCTCCCGTGGAGGCGGCCCCCGAGCCGGGGCGCGGTTCCGGCAAGGTGCCGCTCCGCACGGCACTGCCGCGCTACCGCTGGCTGTACCTGATGCTCGTCCCGGGCCTGGTCTACTTCGCGGTCTTCAAGTACCTGCCGATGTACGGCCTGACGATCGCGTTCCAGGACTTCGTGCCCTTCCTCGGCTACTCCGGCAGCGAGTGGGTCGGCTTCAAGCACTTCGAGGCGCTGTTCACCGGGCCCGACTTCGGCCGCCTGATGTTCAACACGCTCTTCCTGGCGGTGCTGACGGTGCTCTTCGTCTTCCCCGCCCCGATCATCGTCGCGCTGATGCTCAACGAGCTCCGGGTCAACGTGCTCAAGCGCTCGATCCAGTCGCTCATCTACATCCCGCACTTCCTGTCCTGGGCGATCGTCGCGTCCCTGACGTACCTGCTGCTCGCGGTGGACTTCGGAGTGATCGCCCAGTTCGTGCACGACCTGGTCGGCGGTTCCAAGGTCGACTACGTGGCGCAGCCGGACTGGTTCCGGCCGATCATCATCGTGCAGACGCTGTGGAAGGCGACCGGCTGGGGCACGATCATCTACCTGGCCGCGCTGGCCGGGGTGGACCCGAACCTCTACGAGGCGGCCCGCATGGACGGCGCGGGACGCTGGCGGCAGTTCTGGCACATCACGCTGCCGACCATCCGCCCCACGATCGTGGTCATGGCCATCCTCACCTCGGGCAACCTGCTCGACGCCAGCTTCGAGCAGATCTGGCTGATGACCAACTCGCTGAACCGCTCGGTCGCCGACGTGTTCGACACCTACGTCTACTACATCGGCATCACCCAGGGCGCCTTCAGCTACTCCACCGCCGTCGGCCTGTTCAAGGGCGTGGCCGGCGCCGTGCTGATCTTCGGCTCCAACTGGCTGGCCAAGCGCCTGGGCCAGCGCGGACTGTTCTAGGGAGCGCCGGCGATGTCCGTCAACCACTACAAGTCGTTCGGCAGCCGGGTGTTCGACGCGCTCAACATCCTGCTGCTCACGGGCCTGGCCCTGATCATGATCCTGCCGCTGCTGTACGTCCTGGCCGGATCGTTCGCCACCGAGTCGGAGATCGCCACCCGGCCGTTCTTCCTCTGGCCGGAGAAGTTCGTCACCGACACCTACGCCTACATCTTCGGCACCGACACCTTCGTCCGCGCCCTGATCACCACGATCTGCGTGACGGCGGTCGGCACGGCGGTCCAGCTCATGCTGACGCTCACCATGGCCTATCCGCTGGCCAAGCGGTACCTGCCGGGCCGCACGCTGGTGCTGAACCTGGTCATCTTCACGATCGTCTTCGGCGGCGGCATGATCCCCACCTACCTGGTCGTCCGCGACCTGGGGCTGCTCGACAGCTACTGGGCGCTGATCCTCCCGCTGGCGATCAACCCGTTCTACCTGATCATCGTCAAGAGCTTCTTCCAGGAGCTGCCGCAGGCCCTGGAGGAGGCGGCGCGCATCGACGGCTGCAGCGAGATGGGCGTCTTCTTCAAGATCGTCCTCCCGCTCTCCAAGCCGGTCATCGCGACGTTCTCGCTGTTCTACGCGGTGGGCATCTGGAACGACTACATGTCGCCGCTGCTGTACATCGACGACTCCAGCAAGTGGACGCTCCAGGTGCTGGTCCGGCAGTTCACCAGCGCCGACGCCGAGAACGCGCTCGCCCAGCTGGACTCGGTCTTCTTCCCTGCCGAGGGATTGAAGTTCGCGGTCGTCGTCATCGCGACGCTCCCGATCCTGTTCTTCTACCCCTTCCTGCAGAAGCACTTCGCCAAGGGCGTGCTGATCGGGTCGGTGAAGGAATGACGGCGGGACGGACGGAGGAGCCGGTGTCCGGCGGGGCGGCGGCCGCGGTAGCGGAAGTAGAGGCCACGGAGGCGGCCGGGGGTGCGACGGTGCTGCGCTGGCTGGAGCGGCCCTGCCGGCAGGGCGTGACCTGGGGCGTGCCCTGGCCGCGCGGCGCGGTGCGGCCCGGCGTCCCCTTCGCGCTCGCCGACGGCACCCCCGTGCAGAGCTGGACCACCGCGACCTGGCCCGACGGCTCGGTCAAGTGGTCGGCCCACGCCATCGGACCGCAGGCCGTACCCGCCGGCTCCTACGAGCTGGTCCCCGGCGCCGAGCCCGCCGCGCCGGGCGAACCGGTGACCGTCGCCCGCGACGGCGGCGGGCTGCGGATCGCCACCGGACCGGTCGCCTGGACGCTGCCCGGGGCGGGCGGGACGGACCTGATCGCGTCCGTCGCGCACGGCGGCACCGAGATCGTGCGCGGCGTGCGCCTGGTCAGCCTCCGCCAGGACACCGCCGACGAGGACGGCTCGCGCGTCCGCGTACCCGCCGCCGGCGTCGTCTCGGCGGTCGCCGTCGAGCAGGACGGCCCGGTGCGCGCGGTGGTGCGGCTGGAGGGCCGGCACGTCGAGGAGGGCGGGAGGTCCTGGCTGCCCTTCACCGTGCGGCTGTACTTCTACGCCGGGGCGGCGGACGTGCGCGTCGTGCACAGCTTCGTCTGGGACGGCGACGCCTCCGCCGACTTCCTGGCCGGGCTGGGCCTGCGCGCCGAGGTGGCCATGCGCGACGCCCCGCACGACCGGCACGTCCGGCTGGCCGGGGCGGAGGGCTTCCTCACCGAGGCCGTCCGGGGCCTGACCGGCCTGCGCCGCGACCCGGGCGAGGCCGTACGGCGGGCGCAGACCGAGGGCCGGCCGGTCGGTGAGATCGGGAACCCGGAGGTGGCCGGCCGGCTGCACCTGATCCCGCTCTGGAACGACCACACCCTGGAGCAGCACAGCGCCGACGGCTTCACCCTGCGCAAGCGCACCGCGCCCGGCCACGCCTGGGTCACCGTCCCGGCGGGCACCAGGTCGAAGGGGTACGGCTACGTCGGCGGCGTGAGCGGCGGCCTGGGCTTCGGCCTGCGCGACTTCTGGCGGCTGCACCCCACCCGGCTGGACGTGCGCGGCGCCGCCACGGAGACGGCCACCGCGACCGTCTGGCTCTGGTCGCCCGGTGCGCCCCCGATGGACCTGCGCTTCTGGCACGACGGGATGGGCCAGGACACCCACGCCGAGCAGCTCGAGGGACTGGAGATCACCTACGAGGACCACGAGCCGGGCTTCGGCGACCCGCACGGCGTCGCCCGCACCCACGAGCTGACCCTGCGGGTCCATCCGGCCACCCCGCCGGCCGCGGAGCTGGCCGAGCACGCCGCGCTGCTGGAGGCCCCCCGGCCTGCTCACCGCCGCGCCCGAGCGGCTGCGCGCGGCGGGTGTGTTCGGCGTCTGGTCGCCGCCGGACCGGTCGGATCCGGCCGTCGCGGCGATCGAGGACCGGCTGGACTTCCTGTTCGACTTCTACGTGCGCCAGCGCGAGGAGCGCCGGTGGTACGGGTTCTGGGACTACGGCGACGTCATGCACGCCTACGATCCGGACCGGCACACCTGGCGCTACGACGTGGGCGGCTACGCCTGGGACAACTCCGAGCTCTCGCCGGACCTGTGGCTGTGGTACCAGTACCTGCGCACCGGGCGCTCCGACGTCTTCCGGTTCGCCGAGGCGATGACCCGGCACACCGGCGAGGTGGACGTGTACCACCTGGGCTGGTGGAAGGGGCTGGGGTCCCGGCACAACGTGCAGCACTGGGGGTGCAGCTGCAAGCAGCTGCGCGTCTCCAGCGCCGTCTACCGGCGCTTCCTCCACTACCTGACCGCCGACGAGCGCACCGGGGACCTGCTCGACGAGCTCGCCGCGCCCGAGGAGACGTTCCTGGCCGTCGACCCGCTGCGCAAGGTCCGCCGGGACGTCTACACCCCCGACCCCGCCGCGCTGGCGGTGGGGCTCGGCGTGGACTGGGGGGGCGCTGGCCGCCGCCTGGCTGACCCGCTGGGAGCGGCACGGCGACGAGCGGGCCCGCGACCGGCTGCTGGGCACGATGGCGGGCATCGCGGCGCTGCGGTACGGCTTCCTCACCGGGGAGGCCCGCCTGGACCTGGCGACCGGGCGGTTCGACACCACCCGGGAGGCCGTGGAGGTCTCCCACCTGTCGGCGGTGTTCGGGCTGCCGGAGGTCTGCGCCGAGCTGATCGACCTGGACCTGGGCGTGCCCGGCTTCGAGGAGGCCTGGCTGGACTACTGCCGGCTCTACCTCGCCGGGGCCGAGCGGCAGGCCGCCGAGGTGGGCCGGGCGCTGGAGGGCGTCTCGCTCATCCAGGCGCACAGCAGGCTCGCCGCCTACGCGGCGGCCCGCACCGGTGACGCGGAACTCGCCCGGCTCGCCTGGCGCGCGTTCTTCCGCGACGAGGGCGACCGGCTCAACGTCAACCCGCTGCAGCGCGAGCGCGACTGGCGGCTGACCGAGGTCCGCGGCCCGGCCGTGCTCATGCCGGTCACCGAGGCGCCCTTCATCTCCACCAACGACGCCGCCCAGTACGGCCTGGCGGCGATCCAGAACCTGGCGCTCGTCCCCGAGCACCTGCCCGGGGCTCCGCCCGGGGATCCGCGGGCCCTCCCCGCCTCCACCGCACCCGGAGCGCCCGGATGCGGAGGACCACCCGCCGGACGCCGTAGGAGACCGTCGAGGCGGGGTGCGGCGGTCGGGTGCGGTCCGGGCCGCCCGGTCCCGTCGGCGGTCTTCGCGATCTCTGCTGCTTAAAACGTGTCATCCCAAGTTGCTGTCCGATTACAGGGATGTTCATGCTGTATTTCCGATTTTCCCGCATTGACAGGCTGGTGCGCACGCCGTACCTTCCTGGAAGCTCTTAAAACGTTTTGAGAAACTGGAGCCCGCGTGCAGCGTGTCTGCTTCCTGCTGAAGGTCCGGCCCGAGCGGCTGGAGGAGTACCGAGAGCGGCACCGGGAGGTGTGGCCGGAGATGCTCGACGCCCTGCGGCGGGCGGGGTGGCGCAACTACTCGCTGTTCCTGCGCCCCGACGGGCTGCTGGTGGGCTACCTGGAGACCGAGGACTTCGCGGCCGCCCGCGCGGCGATGGCCGCGACCGAGGTCAACGCCCGCTGGCAGGCCGAGATGGCGCCGTTCTTCGAAGCCCTCGACGGCGCCCGGACGAGGGCATGAGCCCGCTCGACGAAGTGTTCCACCTGGACTGATCGGGAAGACATGACCACCGACATCAAGGCCGCGCTGCGGGCGCAGGCCATCGAGACCCCCTCCTGGGCGTACGGCAACTCCGGCACCCGCTTCAAGGTGTTCGCCCAGCCCGGAGTGCCGCGCGACCCGTTCGAGAAGCTGGCCGACGCCGCCCAGGTGCACGCCTTCACCGGGATCGCGCCCAGCGTGGCGCTGCACATCCCGTGGGACGAGGTGGACGACTACGCGGCGCTGTCCGCGCACGCCGCCGGCCTGGGCGTGCGGATCGGCGCGATCAACTCCAACGTGTTCCAGGACGACGACTACCGGCTGGGCAGCGTCACCAACCCCGACCCGCGGATCCGGCGCAAGGCGACCGACCACCTGCTGGCGTGCGTGGACGTCATGGACGCCACCGGCTCCGACACGCTCAAGCTCTGGTTCTCCGACGGGATCAACTACCCCGGCCAGGACGACCTGCGGGCCCGCCAGGACCGGCTGGCCGAGGCCCTGTCGGAGGTCTACGACCGGCTCGGCGAGGGCCAGCGGTTCCTGCTGGAGTACAAGCTGTTCGAGCCGGCGTTCTACGCCACCGACGTGCCCGACTGGGGCACCGCCTACGCGCACTGCGTCCGGCTCGGGGACAGGGCGCAGGTCGTCGTGGACACCGGGCACCACGCGCCGGGCACCAACATCGAGTTCATCGTTGCCTTCCTGCTGCGCGAGGGCAAGCTCGGCGGCTTCGACTTCAACTCCCGCTTCTACGCCGACGACGACCTGATGGTCGGCTCGGCCGACCCGTTCCAGCTCTTCCGGATCATGTCCGAGGTGGTCCGCGGCGGCGGGTACGGCCCGGAGTCGGGCGTGGCGTTCATGCTCGACCAGTGCCACAACATCGAGCCGAAGATCGCCGGTCAGATCCGCTCGGTGATGAACGTGCAGGAGGCCACGGCCAAGGCGCTGCTGGTGGACACCGGCGCGCTGGCCGCCGCCCAGGCGGCCGGGGACGTGCTGGGCGCCAACGCGGTGCTGATGGACGCCTACAACACCGATGTGCGGCCGCTCCTGGCGGAGCTGCGCGCGGAGGCGGGCCTGGAGCCCGATCCGATGGCCGCCTATGCCCGGTCGGGCTACTTCGAGAAGGTCTGCGCCGAGCGGGTCGGCGGCACGCAGGCCGGCTGGGGCGCGTGAGCGGCGGACACGGCCTTGAGGACACGGACGATTCGTTGAAGGACTCGTTGGGGGACACTGCCATGACGTCACCGGTCGAAGAACTGCTGCGGCGCTCGCACGCGCTCGGCGCCGACCCGCGCAACACCAACTACGCGGGCGGCAACACCTCCGCCAAGGGCACCGCCGCCGACCCGGTCACGGGCTCGGAGACGGAGCTGATGTGGGTCAAGGGCTCCGGCGGCGACCTGGGCACGCTGAGCGAGGGAGGCCTGGCCGTACTGCGCCTGGACCGGCTGCGCGCCCTGGCCGGGGTCTACCCGGGGGTCGAGCGCGAGGACGAGATGGTCGCCGCCTTCGACCACTGCGCCTTCGGCAAGGGGGGCGCGGCCCCGTCGATCGACACCGCGATGCACGGCCTGGTCGACGCCGCCCACGTCGACCACCTGCACCCCGACGCGGGCATCGCGATCGCCACCGCCGCCGACGGCCCCGAGCTGACCCGGCGGATCTTCGGCGAGCGGGTGCTCTGGGTGCCCTGGCGGCGGCCCGGCTTCCAGCTCGGCCTCGACATCGCCGCGATCAAGGCCGCCAACCCGGCGGCGATCGGCTGCGTCCTGGGCGGCCACGGCATCACCGCCTGGGGGGACACCTCCGCCGCCTGTGAGGCCAACTCGCTGGAGATCATCCGTACCGCCGAGGCGTACATCGCCTCCCACGGCCGCCCCGACCCGTTCGGCGCGGTGCTGCCCGGCCGCGAGCCGCTGCCCGAGCCCGCCCGGCACGAGCGCGCCGCCGCGCTGCTGCCGCTGGTGCGCGGCCTGGCCTCGACCGACGCCCCGCAGGTCGGCCACTACACCGGCACCCCCGAGGTGCTGGACTTCCTGGCCCGCGCCGAGCACCCCCGGCTGGCCGCGCTGGGCACCTCCTGCCCGGACCACTTCCTGCGCACCAAGGTCCGGCCGCTGGTGCTCGACCTGCCCGCCGACGCGCCCCTGGAGGCGGCGGCCGCGCGCCTGCGCGAGCTGCACGCCGCCTACCGCGAGGACTACGCCGCCTACTACGAGCGGTACGCCACGCCGGAGTCCCCGCCGATGCGCGGCGCCGACCCGGCGATCGTGCTGGTGCCCGGGGTCGGCATGTTCTCGTTCGGCAAGGACAAGCAGACCGCCCGGGTGGCCGGCGAGTTCTACGTCAACGCGATCAACGTGATGCGCGGCGCCGAGGCGCTCTCGTCGTACGCGCCGATCGAGGAGTCGGAGAAGTTCCGCATCGAGTACTGGGAGCTGGAGGAGGCCAAGCTCCGCCGGATGCCCGCGCCCAGGCCGCTGGCCGCCCGGGTGGCGCTGGTCACCGGCGGCGGCTCGGGCATCGGCGCGGCCACCGCCCGCCGGCTGGCCGCCGAGGGCGCGTGCGTGGTGGTCGCCGACCGCGACCTGGCCGCCGCGGAGAAGGTCGCCGCCGAGATCGGCGCGAAGGCCCACCGGGCGGGCGACGCCGCGGTCGCGGTGGAGACGGACGTCACCTCCGAAGAGCAGGTCGCCGCCGCGGTACGGCAGGCCGTCCTGGCCTTCGGCGGCGTGGACCTGGTCGTCAACAACGCCGGGCTCTCGCTGTCGCGGTCGCTGCTGGAGACCACGGTCGCCGACTGGGACCTGCAGCACGACGTGATGGCCCGCGGCTCCTTCCTGGTCTCGCGGGAGACCGCCCGGGTGATGATCGACCAGGCGATGGGCGGCGACATCGTCTACATCTCCTCCAAGAACGCCGTCTTCGCCGGCCCGGACAACCTGGCGTACGGCGCGGCCAAGGCCGACCAGGCCCACCAGGTGCGGCTGCTCGCCGCCGAGCTGGGCGGGCACGGCATCCGGGTCAACGGGATCAACCCCGACGGGGTGGTGCGCGGCTCGGGCATCTTCGCCTCCGGCTGGGGCGCCAACCGGGCCGCCGTCTACGGAGTGGAGGAGGAGAGGCTGGGCGAGTTCTACGCCCAGCGCACCCTGCTCAAGCGCGAGGTCCTGCCCGAGCACGTCGCGGCGGCCGTCTTCGCGCTGACCGGCGGCGATCTGGGCCGCACCACGGGACTGCACGTCCCGGTCGACTCGGGGGTGGCGGCGGCCTTCCTGCGCTGAGCCCGCTCGGTCCCTCCTGGGCCGAGCCCGTCCGGTCCCTCCGGGGCCGGGCCCCGCTCAGTCCTTCCTGCCCGAGATGCGGCGGAGCGCCTCCCGGAACCGGCCCGGCCGGGAGGGCTCCGGCCGTACGCGGGGCTCGGGGGCCAGCCCGTCGCGGGCCCGCAGCAGATCGGCCAGGGCCTCGGCGGCGGAGGGCGCTTGGCCGGCGTGTGATCGCGCATCCGGCGCAGCAGGTCCATCACCTCCGGCGCGACCCCGGGC
>NZ_CDRNDK010000110.1:0-15977 GCF_977012225.1 Planomonospora algeriensis
TTGGTGAGCACGACGGAGTCCGGCGGGATCGGCGGGCGGGGCCGCGCGGACGGGGACGGCGCGGGTCGGGGGCCAGCTCGAACACGTGGCGGTCCAGCAGCCGCTCCGGCTCGTGCCGCGCGGCAGTCCCTCCGCCAGGGCCAGCGACTCGCGGGTGACGGCGAACAGGAACGTGCCCTCGCCGATCGGCCCGCAGCCGAGCAGCTCCTCCCACGACCGCAGGCTGTTGCTCCCGGCCACCAGGGCGACGTCCACGTCACCGAAGTCCAGGTAGCGCCCGGCCAGGTCGAAGGCGTCGGCCAGTGAGGCGGCGCCGCCGTCCACGGCGATGTTGAGCCCGCGCAGGTCGAAGTAGCCGCACAGGCGGGCGGCGATGACGTTCGGCATCTCGCCGGGGAAGGAGTCCTCGTCCGGCGGGCCGATGAGCCCCGTCACGCGCTCGCGCAGCCTCGCCGCCCGCTCGCCCGCCCGCTCGCCCGCCAGGTGGTCGAGCTCGTCCAGGTGGGCGCGCACGGCGTGCAGGACCGCGTTGCGGGTGGGCCCGGTGTGGCCCACGACCACGCCGGTCGCCTGGCTGTGACGGGCGCAGAATTCGTGAACGCGCGGCTCCAGCCGCTGCATGCACTCGATGATCATGAGCTGGGTGCGGTCGGTCGCCCGGATCGTGGACGCCGGCAGCCGCAGGCGGGTGAACGGCGGGTGCGGATAGCGGTCACCGAACGAGTCCGGCCGGAGGTGCCGTCCGCGCGCCCACGCGCCGACCTGCTCGTTGTCCTCGGCCCCCGGCACGTGCGCCGACCAGCCGACGATCACCATGGGCTCGCCGTTCCTGGCCCCGTAGCCCGCCCGGGCGGGCCGGCCGGGCCGGAACTCCTGCACCAGCAGGTGCGCGTTGGTACCCCCGAAGCCGAACCCCGACACGGCGGCCGTGCGCGGCCCGTCCGGCCGGGACGGCCACGGCACCGGCCGTGTGGGGATGGCCAGATTGCACGCCTCCAGGCCGAAGGCGTCCGGCGCGGCCGAGAAGCGGTGCTGGGGCGGGATCGTCTCATGCCGCAGTCCCAGCAGCGTGTGGATGACCGACACCACGCCCGCCGCCCAGCCGGTGTGCCCGATCAGCGACTTGTTCGAGGTCACCTGTATCTGGCGGGTCCCGGTGTAGGCGGCGCGCAGGCCGAGGAACTCGGCTTCGTCGCCCGCCGGGGTGCCCGTGGCGTGCGCGATCACCCAGTCGACGTCGCCGGCGCCGACGCCCGATTTGTCGAAGGCGCGGGCGATCGCCAGTTCCTGGCCCGCGCTGGACGGCGCGTAGACCGCCTTGCCCTTGCCGTCCGCCGACAGTCCGACGCCCGCGATGAGGCCGTGCACGGTGTCGCCGTCCGCCAGTGCCCGCGACATCCGCTTCAGCACCACGACGCCGGCGCCGTCGGAGAACAGCACGCCGTCGGCGTCCCGGTCCAGGGCGCGGACCTCACCGCCGCGGGACAGGCCGTGCAGCTTGGAGAACAGCACCGAGCCGCCGGGGGCCAGCGCGAACGCGCCGCCGCACACCGCGATCTCCGCCCGGTCCGCCAGGAGGTCGCGCAGCCCCGAATCGATGGCGTACAGGGAGGACGAGCACGCGGTGTCCACCATGAGCAGCCGCGTGCCCGCCGGGAGCAGGCCGTCGATCGCTCCCGCGCCCACCCGGTGCGGGAACGGCTCCGACCGGGAGGCGTCGCCGTGCGGCAGCACGCCGGGGCCGCCGAGCTCCCGGTCCACCAGTGCCTCCTGGAGGTGCTGGCTGCCGTCGGGGGTGTAGCCGAAGCAGGCGGTGAAACGGTCGGAGTCCCGCCTGGCCACGCCCTCCAGCGCCTGGTGGACGCTGTGCCGCAGCCACAGCGTGGTGTGGTCGAGCCCGGCGTCCGGGCGTTCGGCGGCCAGGGCGGGGTGCGGGGTGAAATCGGTGATGAAGCCGGAGCGGCGCTGGTAGGTCTTGTCGGGGGCGCCGGGGTCGTCGTCGTGGAAGCTCTCCAGCGGCCAGCGGTCCGGCGGGACGTCCACGAACAGGTCGGCGCCGTCGGTGAGCAGCCGCCAGAACGCCTCAGGGTCGCCGGCGCCCGGCACGGCCAGCCCCATGCCGACCACCGCGATCGGATCCACCCCCTGGACCTGCTCCGCGCGCGACCCGATCCCGGTCTCCGCGCGCGACCCGATCCCGGTCCCCATGCGCGGCTCGGACCCGGTCTCCGCGCGCGGTTCGGACCCGGGCCGCGACCGCGCGGGCCCCGGGCGCGGGGTCCGGTGACAGTGCCGCGCGGTGCAGCGACATGCCGCCGTCCGCGACCACCGTCTGCCCCGTGACCCAGGCCGCGCTCGGCGAGGCCAGCAGCAGCACCAGGTCCGCCAGGTCGGCCGGGGTCGCCAGCCGGCCCATCGGGGTCGCGGCCACGGCGTTGGCGCTCATCGAGTCGAACCCGGGGAACATCCGCCCGACCGGGTTGTCCAGCAGCCCGGCGGAGGCGGTGTTCACGCGGATCCCGTCCGGGGCGAACTCGGCGGCCAGGTAGCGGGTCAGCGCCTCCAGCGCCGCCTTGGACAGCCCCACCGGCAGGTAGTTCGCCGGCGCGTACGCCGCCCCCACCGAGGAGACGTTGACGACGCAGCCCGCGTCCGAGCGCGCCAGCAGCGGCCGAGCCGCGCGGGCACACCACAGCGCACCTTTGACGTTGGTTTCATATGCTTGGTCCAGATGCTCCTCGGTGAGCTCGTCCCAGCCGATGAAGGTGCCCGCGGCGGCGTTGTTGACCAGCAGGTCCAGCCGTCCGTACACCGACGTCACCTCGTCGAACATCCGGCGCACCTGGTCCTGCTTGGCCACCGACGCCCTGATCACCCGGACGCCGCCGCCCAGCTCGGCCGCCAGGGCCTTGGCCGCGTCGTAGGAGTGGAAGCAGTTCAGCACCACCGTGGCGCCGGCCCCGGCGAGCGAGCGTACGAGGTGCGCGCCCACGCTGCCCGCGCCGCCCGTGACGAGGGCCACCCGGCCCTCGAACGCCGTCATGCCGCGTCCGCCTTGGCCAGGGAGTCGACCACGAAGTCCACCACCTGGCCGAAGGTCCGGTAGTCGGACACCCGCAGGTCCTCGGGGCGCGGGCCCAGCTCGAACAGCAGGCCGAGCCGGCTCATGAGCTGTACGCGCTTGACCGAGTCGACGCCGAGGTCGGCCTCCAGTTCGGCGTGGTCCTCGAAGACCTCCTCCGGGTACTCCAGGGCGGTCGCGTAGAGATCGCGCACGCGGGCGGCGATCGCCTCCCTCGGCTGCGCGGCGGCGCTTCCAGCGGAGACGGCGGCGGGGCCTTCGGCGACGACCGCCTGGACGGCGACCCCGTCAACGGGAACCACCCGAGCGGCCGCGCCCTCAGCGGGAATCACCCGAGGAGCAGGGTTCCCCGCGGTCACCGGCCGGGAGGCGGCTGGGGCCAGGAAGCGTCCGGTCTCCCGCAGCGTGTCCACGTCCGGCAGCAGCGGCGTGTGCACGGACACGGCCCGGTGCGCCGACCGTACCCGCGACGTCAGCGCCCGTCCCGCGCCCACCTCCACCCAGACGCCCGCACCGGAGCGGTGCAGCCGCTCCACCGCGGCGCCGAAGCGCACCGGCGTGACGAGATGGGAGGCGAGCAGCTCGCCCAGATCGTCCGAGTCGCGGTAGTAACGGCCCAGGATGGGCGAGAAGACGGGCACGCCCAGCCCGCGCCGCCCGTACCCGGCGAGCCTGCGGCCCAGCTCCTGCCCGGCGGCGGCGAGCAGCGGGTTGTGGAACGGATGGGGCGCGCTCAGCGCGGTGGCGGGCAGGCCCACCGCTTCGGCGATCGCGGAGACGCGCCGCAGCGCGTCGGCCGGCCCCGACACCACCGTCTGCTCCGGCCCGTTGTCCGCCGCGATCACGGCCCCGGAGGTGGGCAGCAGGTCCAGGATCCGCTGGGCCCGCTCCGCCGCACAGCCCAGTGCCAGCAGCCCGCCGCCGCTGCTGTCGTGCTCGCGCAGCGCGGTGATGCGGTGGCAGAGGATCTCCGCGCCCTCGGCGACGTCCAGCGCGCCGCCGGCGACCAGCGCCGAGATCTCACCGAGGCTGTGCCCGACGAGCACGCTGAACCGTGCTCCCTGCTCGGCGAGCGCGCGGTACGCCGCGGTGGACGCGGCGAACACGGCCAGTTGCAGGACGTCCGGCGCCTCACCGAGCAGCCGTTCCGGAGAATCGCCGGACAAAGCGCGGTCCAGCCCTTCGCCCAGCATTCCCCTGGCCACGTCGTCAATGATTTCGACCGCTTCGGCCGCATCGTTGCCATGAGTTTTGAGCCGCTTCAGGGCGTTCGGCGCATAGGAGCCCTGACCTGGAAAAAGGCCGACCACGATCTCGATGGATTCCAGCATTGTCTTTCCCTTCCCGAGCACGGCGGACAGGCAGATGAATCACCCTTTTCGATCCCCATGGAAAAGCGCGTGCGGGGGATTGACGCATCCGACGATAATCGCGGCCGTGATGCGCGAGGTACCCCTAAGGGCCTTATCTCTGGGTGATCCGCCGGCTGCCCGTCCCCGGCGCGACGGGCCTCGCAAGGCGTCTCCCCCTCCGGCCGCGGACCCGCCCCCTCGGATCGGGTTGCATGGGGTCACACAAAACGATAATCATTATCGTCGTACGTGATCAGAGGAGACGGCATGGCGCCTCTGTCGGTGATCGGGAGCCGGGCGGGGATGGACCGGCATCGACGGGCACGGCGGCGTGCCGCGGTGACCGGCGTCGTCCTGGAGGTGCGCAACCTCAGCCAGCAGGGGCTGTTCCTCATCGGAGGCTCCGCCGCCGACCGCCTCGGCGCCCGAGGCGTGATCATCGCGGGCTGCGCGCTGCGCACCGCCGGGTTCGCCTTGTTCGCGTTCGGCGCCACGGTCCCGCTGCTGCTGGCGGCCGCCGTGCTCAGCGGACTGGCCGGCGCCCTGTTCAACCCGGCCGTCCGCGCCTACGTCGCCGTGGCGGCCTGGCCGACCGGCGCTTCCTCGCCTTCGCCCTGCTGCCGGGCGTCGTCCCGGTACTGGTGGCGGCGCTGGCGCCGGCCTTCGGCGTGATGATGGCGCAGCCGTTCGTGTACGAGCGGATCGGCCGCTTCGGCGGCGAGTCGCTGACCGACACCTACTTCGGCGTGTTTTACCTGGTGTCGGGGGTGGTCGCCGCCGCGGGCACCGCGCTGGCCGGCTGGGCGGGTGCGGCCGGGGCCGCCGTGTGCGCGGCGATCGGGCTGGTCTGCACGGCGGCCGTGCTGGTCCAGGAGCGGCGTACGGCGATGCCGGCGCGAACCCCCTGACCGATGATCCCGCCCCGTACGAGACGCGGTCCCCCGGCCCGGAGCACAGGGCCGCTCCCCCAGGAGCCCGGCTCCATCCCACCGCCCGACCCGCGAAGGACCCCACCATGCGCGACCATCTCAGCCGCCGCGGCTTCCTCGGCCTGACCGCCGGAGCCGCCCTGCTCGCCGGATGCGGCACCGGCACCGCCACCACCTCCTCCGGCGGCTCCGGCGGCTCCGGCGGGAGGCTGCGCGCCGTGTTCGCCGGCGGCGGCGCCACCGAGGTGCTGGACCCGCATCTGGCCAACCTGTTCAACGAGGCCGCCCGCGCCAAGGCCCGCTATGACAAGCTCGCCGACCTCGGCCCGGACGTCTCCCCGCAGCCCCGCCTGGCCGAGAGGTGGGAGCCGAACGCCGACTTCACCGTCTGGCGGATCACCCTGCGGCAGGCGCGCTTCCACGGCGGGCGGCCGGTGCGCGCCCAGGACGTGCTGGCCAGCTACGCCCGCATCACCGACCCGGGCAAGACCTTCCGCGCCAAGTCCGGCCTCGCGCTCATCGACCTGCCCGGCAGCCGGGCCGTCGACGACCGCACGGTCGAGTTCCGGCTCAAGCGGCCGTTCGCGGAGTTCCCCAACGTGCTGGCCGCGTTCGGCGCCTACATCGTCCCCGAGGGGACCGCGGACTTCAGCGAGCCGGTCGGCTCGGGCCCGTTCTCCCCTGCCGTATGGCATCCGCCCGGCCCTTCCGGGTCCCCGTACGGCCCGCGCACCGCCGCCGAGTCCTCATCCGGGGACTGGGGACGGGTGGCCTGCCGGATCGCGGAGCCGCTCGACGGCGATCCGCTCGTCGCAGAGCCGGTCGAGCAGCGCCGGTTCGTGGCTGATGACGATCAGGCCGAGGCCGCGTTCGCGGACGATCCCGCTGAGCGCGTGCCAGATCTGCGCCTGCGTGATCGCGTCGAACATGGCGGTCATCTCGTCGGCGACGAGGTACCTGGTGGCGGGGTGGAGCGCGCGGGCGATGCAGAAGCGCTGCAGTTCGCCTCCGGACAGCTCGGCCGGCCGGCGGTCGAGCCACTCGCTCCTGATGCCGAGCAGATCAAGCGTCTCCCGGGGAACCGCGTGGGACTCCCGCAGCACCGAGCGCATCCGCCACTTGGGGTTGACCGCCCGTTCGGGATGCTGGTGGATCAGCTGCACCGGCCGGACTCCGCGGGCGGGCAGCGGCACGCCGTCGATGGTGATCTCACCGGACCGGGCCCTGAGGTCTCCCGCCAGGAGCGCGCCGAGCGTCGACTTGCCGCTGCCGCTCGGCCCGGTGACGCCTACCACGGTGCCGGCCTCCACCCGGAAGGAGGCGTCGCGGTACAGCGTCCGCCCACCCGGATGGCCATAACCGAGGCCGCTGACTACCAACGCCATTCCACACCTCCGGCGGAGAATCGGTTCTGCGGCAGCGCGCGCCACAGCTCGCGCGCGAAGGGATGGCCGAGCCCGTCGCCCTCCCCGGTGAAGGCGGAGGCGGACTCGACGGTGATCAGGCGCCCGCCGTTCATCACCGCCACCCGCCCGGCCACGGACACCGCCGAGACGATGTCGTGGGTGATGAGCAGCACGGCGACCCCGTCGGCGGCGAGCTCACGCAGATGCCGGAGCACCTCCGCGACGGCCTCGGCGTGCAGGCCCGGGGTCGGCTCGTCGGCGATGATCAGCCGGACGGTGTCCCGGACGCCGGTGGCGAACAGCACTCGCCTGAGCATCCCCCCGGACAGCTCGAACGGATACAGCCTCGCCGCCTCGCTCGCCAGGCCGTAGCGGGTGAACAGCCGGCGCTGCTCCTGATGCGCCGTCCTCGGATCGAGACCGATCCGCACCTGCCTGCCGACGGGCATCAGCGGGTCGAGGTTCGTCACCGACTGCGGGATGTAGGAGATCTCCCGGCCGAGCGCGCGCCGCCGCCTGGCGGCGGTGAGCCGCTCGCCCCGGTACCGGATCTCGCCGGTGACGTGCGCGTTGTGCGGCAGGATGCCGAGGATCGCCTGGGCGAGCAGGCTCTTTCCGGAGCCGCTCGCGCCGATGACCGCCAGGATCTCCCCTTCGCGGACCTCGAGGTCCAGGCCGGTGAGGCCGGTGACCGTCCGGGTGCGCAGCCCGCTCGCGTACTGGGTGAAGCGGACGTCGAGACCGGAGACCGTCAGGATCGGTGTGCTCATCGGGTCCCTCATCCGTTCGACGTGGCGGGGTCGAGCACCGTGCGCACCCGGTCGCCGAGCCGAGCGAAGCCGAGCACGACCAGCAGGAGCGCGAGACCGGGGAACGCCGCCAGCCACCACATCCCGCTGGAGATGTGCGGCATTCCCTCCGACAGCAGGATGCCGATCGCGGGTGTCTGCGGGGAGAATCCGAACCCGAGGAAGGTGAGCGCGGCCTCGTGCAGGATCACGTGCGGGAACATGAGGACGAATCCGACCAGGAGCTGGGGCAGGACGAGCGGCAGGACGTGCCTGCGCGCGATGAAGAGCGGTGACCTGCCGAGCCCGCGGGAGACGAGGATGAACTCCGCGCCGCGGATCTGCTGCACATCGGCTCTGACCAGCAGCGCGAGCGACATCCAGTGGGTGAGCGCGATGCCCAGGACGATGCCCGGGATGCCGCCTCCGACGGTGAAGGCGAGCAGGATCATGAAGATCAGGTGCGGGATCCCGATGGCCAGGTCGATGAGCCAGGAGATGAAGCCGTCGACCCGCCTGCCGAGGAGCGCGGCGCAGATGCCGAGCACCGCTGAGATCACCGTGCTGATCGCCGCCGTGAGCACGCCGATGCCCAGGGAGAGCGCGAGTCCCTTCACCACTCTCGTGAGGAGGTCACGGCCGAGATGATCGGTCCCGAGCGGGTGTTCCCAGCTCGGCGGCAGCGACCGCAGCGCGGAGTCCGGCCGCAGCGCGGCGTCGTCCAGCAGCAGGTGGCCCGCGATGACGCAGGCGGTGATGAGCACCACGACGCAGAGGGAGACGGCGGCGTCCCGGCGTCCGCGCGGGCGGTGGGCGGTCGGCGTGCTCATGCTCTCCTCCGGATCCGCGGGTCGATCGCGGCGTTGACGACGTCCGCGATCAGGTTCCCGGTGAAGACGAACACCGCGCTGACCAGCACGATGCCTAGAAGCAGCGGGACGTCGCCGCCGAGTGCGGCCTCGGTCAGGGTGGAGCCGAGCCCCGGATAGGAGAAGACCGTCTCGGCGAGCACCGAGCCTCCGAACAGTTCCGCGAAGTAGGCGAACTGGAGGGTGACCGCCGGGACCACGGAGTTCCGGAACCCGTGGTTGCGGAAGATCTGCGCGCCGGTCTCGCCCCTGGCGCGGGCGAAGGCCACGTAGTCGCTGTTCAGGACGTCCGTCATCTTCTCGCGGGTGTGCATGGCGATGTTCGCGACGCCGACCGCGGACAGGGTGACCGCCGGCAGCACGAAGTGGTGGAGCCGCTGGGCGAAGGTGACGTCCGCCGCCGGGACGCCCTGCGGTCCCGCGAGCCCCACGGGGAACCAGCCGAGCCGTACGGAGAACACGACGAGGAAGACGATGCCGAGCCAGAAGGTGGGCGTCGCCGACAGGGTGTAGCTGTACCAGGTGACGATCCGGTCGGCGAGCCGTCCGCGGCGCATCGCCGCGACGGCCCCGAGCAGGTATCCGAGCACCCCGGACAGCGTCCAGGCGACCGCCATCAGCGCGAGCGAGGCGCCGAAGCGGGCTCCCATGACCTCGGTCACGGGAGCCTTGTACAGCGTCGAGGTGCCGAAGTCTCCCTGGAGCAGGGTGCCGGCCCAGGCGAGGTACTGCTCGACCGGCGAGCGGTCCAGGCCCCACTGCTCGCGGAGCTTCACCAGCTGCTCGTCAGTGAGGTCCACGTCGGCACCGACGTACGCCTGGATCGGGTCGATCGGAGAGTTGTAGACCAGGGTGAAGGCGAGCACCGACACCCCGATCAGCAGGGTCGCCAGGCGCAGGACGCGCGGCAGGATCGATCTCGGCATGACGGGCGCCGCCCCGGCCGTCCGGCGGGCGTTCACTTCTCCCAGCGCCACTGGGCGAGGGTGTTGAACAGCGCCCACTCGTGCCCGTGGCCGTGGAGCGGCTGGTCACCGAGGTGCAGTCCGTCACGGACGAGGTAGAGGTGGTCGAGCCGGACGAGCCAGACGATCGGCGCGTCGCCGTCCTCGCCGGCGAAGCCGCTCGTGCCGTCCCACTGCGCCCGCTTCCAGTGCTCGTTCGCCTCCTCCTGGGTGGCCGCGGACAGCGCACGGTCGAGGTGGCCGTCGACCGCAGGGTCGGCGTACTGCGGCATGTTGTTGTAGCCGGTGTCGATGGTCTTCGACGAGTACATCGAGTACAGCTGGTGCGCGTGGTGGCGCCCGCCGCCCCAGGTGACGGCGTTCGCCTTGCCGTCGAGGTAGATGCCGTCCCAGGTGCTGCCCTTGGTGGTGATCTCGATGCCGAGCGTGCGCGCCTGGTCCGCCACCACCAGCGCGAGGTCGCTGCGGAGCTTGTCGTCCGACGGGTACATCAGGGTGAATCCGGCCTTCTTCCCGGCCTTCTCCACGATTCCGTCGCCGTCGGAGTCGCGCCAGCCGGCCTCAGCGAGGATGCGCTCGGCGTCCTCGGTCCGGCCGTCCTCGAACGCCGCTTCCCCGTTGAACCACGGCAGCCCGTCGACGAGGGTGTAGGCCGGGCGGCCGTGGCCCTGCAGCACGATCTCGGTGATCTCCTCGCGGTCGAGACCGATGTTCAGCGCCTTGCGGATGGCCGGGTCCGCGGTGACGTCGTTGCCGACCGCGACGTCCTTGCCCTGGATCTCGCCCTTGTTGCCGGCCGGCAGCGTCGGCAGGGACAGGCCGCGGGAATCGATGCTCTCGAAGCTCCGCAGCGTCATGCCGGGGACGCGCTGGTCGGCGAAGGTCGGAGGGACGTAGGCGATGTCGGCGGTCCCGGCCCTGGCGGCGGCGAGGGCCGCGTCCTCGCCGAGGAAGAGGAAGGTGAGCTTGGTGAACTCCGGCCGCCGGCCGTACCAGTAGGGGTTCGCCTTGAGGATGAGCTGCTGCCCCTGCTGGTAGTCGGCGACGGTGTACGGGCCGGACCGATCGGGTTCTTCGAGTAGTCCGGGCCGTAGTGGGCGGCGGGCAGGATCGGGATCTCCGAGAGCTGGCTGACGAAGGTCGAGCGCGGTTCCTTCAGGTGGAACTCGACACGGGACGCGTCGGTGGCGGTGATCCGGTCGACGAACGTCAGGTCGAATCGCGTGCCGTCCTGCTTCAGCGTCTCGTAGGTGAAGACGACGTCTCGAGCGGTGACCGGCTCGCCGTTCGACCAGCGGGCCTTGTCGCGGAGCGTGAAACTCCAGGTCCTCGCGTCGTCGCTCACGGAGTACTCCGAGGCCAGGTCGCCGACGAAGTCGACGTCGGCGTCGATGGTGAGCAGCGAGCTGTGGATCGGCCGGATCTGCGCCGGCCTGGATCCCCAGCCCTTCAGCGGGTCGAACTCGCCGCCGGCGACGTCGCCGACGGCGATGACGAGCTCGGTGCCGCGGCGCTGCGGTTCGCTCGGGGACGACGAGCTCTCGTCTCCCCGGCCCCACCGTGTCAGGACACCGACGGCGACTCCCGCGACGACGATGAGCGCCAACGCCGCGGCGATCCACGCGCGCTCGGGCCTGCGGGACGGAACTTCCTCATCTTGAGACAAGGGGGTGACCTCGGTTTCCAACGGTCGTCATGGAGGGGGCGTCGCCGGCGAGCAGGCGACAGCGGATCACTGTACTGATAATCATTATCATTCCTCAAATCGAGGCCGATGCGCCCGTCCCGCCCCGATCGGCGATGGAACAAGATCAATTGCCGGGAATGTTCACTCGGAAGGGGAACCTCAACACCACACACCCTCCCGTCTGCACGCTGACCCCGATCGAAGAATGTGAGGATGACCATGGCAGATCATGAGCAGGGGCGCGCCGCCGCATCGGCGGCAGCCGAGCAGCTGGTCGCACACGCCGGCGAGGACTTCGACCTGGTGGTCGAAGAAGCCGGGCTGCTGGCCGGCCGGTACGGCCCCGCCGCGGCGTGGGCCATGCTGACCAGCAGATACACCACCGAGCTGGAATGCACCACACCGAGCCAGCAGCGTGCCGTGGAGATGCTGGTCGCGGCCGCGCTCCGGGCCGCCGCGCACGCCTGACCCCTCCGCGTCCCGGGTGCGGACGCCAGGACCGCGATGGGCCGCTAGCCCCGTATTCCGCGTATGACTCCGATCAACCTCGGGTGATCACCTACGGTTTCGGATCAGTCATAACCGCTGACCTGCAACGACGCGGCACATGCGGAAAACGGGGCTAGCTGGTGGCGCGCCAGGTGAGGGAGAGGCCGGTCGCGGCGCGTTCGGTGCGGATCTCCATCATGCTGCCCAGGATGGTGGCATGGTCGGACACGACGGCGACGGCGTCGGGCGTGTAGGTGATCCGGGTGCTGACGAGCACGGCACCGCCCTCGGGCTCGTGAAGGTGGCGGGCGGCGGCGAGGTCGAGCAGGCCGGGCCGGACCACCTCTGAGGCCCGGGCCACCGCCACCCCCGCTTCGGCGAGCGCCTCGTAGAGGGAGACGGCGGTGAAGTCGCGGTCGCGGATCTGGTCGGCCACCGGCCTGCGGATCCAGGACACCTGGTGAACGGCGGGACGGCCCGCGAACTCGCGGACCCGTTCCAGTCGCAGGGCGGTGTCGCCGGGACGCAGCCGCAGCTGCGCGGCGATCCGGGCGGGGACCCGGCGCATCGCCCGCCCGGCCACCACGGTGCGCACGTCGTGGCCCTGTTCCCGCAGGTCGTCGGCGAGGCTGCGGAGCGAGCCGAGCTGGTACGCCAGGTGGGGCGGGGCCACGAAGGTGCCCTTGCCGGGCCGTTGCACGATCAGCCTCTCGTCGCTGAGCTCTCGCAGCGCCTGGCGCAGCGTCATGAGGGTCACCCCGTAGGAGGCGCTCAGCTCCCGTTGCGGGGGCAGCGCCTCCCCGGGGGCGTAGTACCCCGACCGGATCTTCGCGGCGAGGTCGGCGGCGATGGCGCGGTATCTCGCCGCGTGCCCGGCGTCGGGGGTCATCGTGGTGCGTCACTCCTGGTCGAGGGCCCATCGCAGAGTCGAGAGGAAAGCCCGCAGGTCGTCCGGTCCCGCCCCGTCGAGCACCCGCCGCATGACCGCGGCGCCGACCACCACGCCGTCGGCGTGCCGGCCGGCCTCCCGCGCCTGGTCGGGCGTGGAAATGCCAAATCCTAGCAAGACCGGCCGGTCGGTGACGCGCCTGATCCGTTCGGTGAGCTCCGCCGCCGAGGCGGCGAGGGAGGCCCGCTCGCCGGTGGTGCCCATCAGCGACACCGCGTAGACGAATCCGCGGCTGCGGCGCGAGATCTCCGCCAGCCGCGGCTGCGGCGTCGCCGGTGAGGCCAGCAGGACCAGCTCGACTCCGGCGGCGGCGGCCACGTCCGTCAGCTCGTCCGCCTCGTGCACCGGCAGGTCGGGCACGATCAGGCCGCCGACACCGGCCCGGCGCAGCGCGGCGCAGAAAGCCTCTGGCCCGTCGTGCAGCACCAGGTTGTAGTAGGTGCTGGCGACCAGCGGCACGTCCAGGTCCCGGACCCCGGCCAGGTCGGCGAGGATCCGGCGGGTGCTCGCCCCCCGGGCCAGTGCCGCCTCGCTCGCCCGCTGGATGGTGACGCCGTCCAGCGTGGGGTCGGAGAACGGCAGGCCGACCTCGATCGCGTCCGCGCCGGCTTCGGCGAACGCCTTCAGGTATCGCGTCCAGCCGGGAGCGATGCCCCCGGTGATGTACGGCATGAGCAGGCCGCGCCCGGTGTCGCGGCGGGCACGCAGGCGGTGTTCGACCGCGCCCGGGACCAGGATGTCCGTCATACCAGCTCCTTCAGGGTGGAGATGTCCTTGTCGCCTCGGCCGGACAGCGTCATCAGGACCGTCGACCCGGCGGGCAGTCCGCCGTCGCCCGCCGCGCGGATCACCCAGGCGAGCGCGTGCGCCGATTCGAGCGCCGGGACGATGCCCTCGCTGCGCGCCAGCCGTACCGCCGCGCCGACCGCCTCGGTGTCGGTCACCGTGACGTACCGGGCCCGGCCCAGGTCGCGCAGGTGGGCGTGCTCCGGGCCCACCCCCGGGTAGTCGAGCCCGGCGGCGATGGAGTGCGCCTCGACGATCTGCCCCTCGTCGTCCTGCAGGAACAGCGAGCGGCAGCCGTGCAGGACGCCGGGCCGGCCGCGGGCCGCCCCGGCGACCGCCCTCGGCCTCGACGCCGACGAAGCGCGCCGAGGTGTCGGCGAAGCCGGCGAACGTGCCGGCCGCGTTGGAGCCGCCGCCGACGCAGGCGACCACGTGGTCCGGCACGCCGGTCCGCAGTTCGGCGGCGCACTGCCCGCGGGCCTCCTCGCCGATGACCCGCTGGAACTCCCTGACCATCCACGGGTACGGATCCGGCCCGATGACCGAGCCGACGCAGTAGTGGGCGTCGGCGGTCGCGCCCACCCAGTGCCGCATGGCCTCGCTGGTCGCGTCCTTGAGCGTGCGGCTGCCCGTGGTGACCGGGATCACCTCGGCGCCCAGCATGCGCATCCGGAAGACGTTCAACGCCTGCCGCTCGAGGTCGCGCTCGCCCATGAAGACCGTGGCCTCGAGCCCGAGCAGCGCGGCGGCGGTCGCGGTGGCCACCCCGTGCTGGCCGGCCCCCGTCTCGGCGATCAGCCTGCGCCGTCCCATCCGGGTGGCGAGCAGGGCCTGGCCCAGCACATTGTTGATCTTGTGTGACCCGGTGTGGGTGAGGTCCTCGCGCTTGAGGTACAGCCGCACGCCCAGTTCCCGCGAGAGCCGCCGGGCCGGGGTGAGCGGGGTCGGCCGTCCGGCGTGCAGGGCGAGCAGTTCCGCCAGGGCGCCGCGGAAGCCCGGATCCGCCCGCGCCTCCCGGAACGCCTCGTCCACCTCGCGGCACGCCTCCACCAGGGACTCCGGCGCGTACCGCCCGCCGTATCCGCCGAACCAGCCCCGCGTCCGGGGTTCACCCATCGTCCCCGTCACCGGGCCGGCCTCACGCCATGGCGGCACGTCTCGCATCACACGCACACTCCATCCTATAACTCAGCTAAGAGTTCTATAACAGTGAGTGTGACATGCCAGCCGGGAGAGGCGCCACCCCCGGCGGGCATGCGTGCGGCCCAGGTTCACCTGGTCATGCGGGACGGCCGCGGGTCTGTGCCGCCGCCGCGATGCGGACGATCTCCTGCAGCCGGGCCTCAGTCCCGCCGAGGGCCGCCGTAGCCGCCGGGAAGGCGAGGGACAGGTCCACCATGACATCGAGGACCACCTCGTCCAGGAGCGCGCCGAGAGTGGACGGCCCCACCTTGGATCGCGCGCCGGCGAGCCTCGGGCCGTTGACCATCGCGCAGGCGATTCCGCTCAGCTCCTCGAAGGTCAGGAAGGTCTGCGGATCCCAGGGACGGCTCTGGTCGAAACGCTGCTCGTCGAACTCCTCGATCTTCCGCTTGAGAACCGGCCGGCGGGCGGGCGCCAGCGGGGCGTCCGGCCGGAGCACGAGCCCTTCGGCCAGGTTGCCCGCCAGAGCGGGCAGGCCGAGCGACCGCGGCACCCGGGTGGGGAACCGGACCGGCAGGGCGTCGAGGTCCGTCCGGCCGCCCCGGGCGAGGAGCGGCACGGTGTCGAGGCCGGCGTCGGCGGCGATCTGAGCGACATCGGAATACGGGAGGAAGACGCCGGGGTCGTCCGGGTCCTCGTGACGCAGCACGTCGAAGAGGGCGAAGCGGATCTCCGGGCTGTACCAGACCCCCGTCTGGACCGGGGCGGCGCCCGGCGCCGGCGGGACCTCGGGATGCGGATAGCCGCCGCCGTACAGCTCGCCGTAGACGCGCACGGCCGTGCCGCCCCGGGCCAAGGCGGCCCGGGCCGCCTTCTCGAAGGCGGCGCGCAGGAGCTGCCAGCCGAAGAACGGTTCGTCGCCGCGGAGCCACGCCTTGCGCTTGCCGACGGACACGTCCCGGCCGTCGCAGGCGATCACCATCTGGGCGCCGTGGATCTTCTCGGTCGCCACCCACTGCCCGCCGCCGGCCGCCGTACCGGAACGCTCGGCCGCCGGAATCTTGGGATAGGCGAGGTGGCGCATCGGAGCAGTATCGCCGGTCGGACCTGTCAGGGCATCGCAATATCCGGGGCGCGGCCGGTCGCCGTTTGTGGGTTCTCACGTGATCTGTCGTACCGCTACCTGCCTGACCTGCGGTTCGCCACCTCGATCCCGTGGATCACCGCGTGCCGTTTCTCATTTGAAGTGGCGGATTTCCGGGAAGGGCAACCGCAGGGCGGGGTTCGCGCGATGCCGATGCCAGAGCTCAACGCGCATCTCGGCGTGACTTTTACGATGACGCCTGACCCAGTGACGGAGCGGGTCGTCTCCGATGTAGGGGTTGAGCACCTTCTGAGCGAAGGTGTCCGGCTGGCCAGCCGGCGGCCAACGTAGCGGTAGAACACGCCGAGTTGCGCATTGCAATCGACCATGGCGCCTGCGTTCCGCAGCTCCGGGCCGATCCATGCCACGTTCGGCCCTGAAACCGCAG